>JBAXOO010000033.1:0-9635 GCA_037133235.1 Cyanobium sp. ELA507 | reverse complement strand
CCCTGGCGGCCTTCAGCGCGGCGGAGCGCGACGGCCTACTGGCGGCGATGGCACGGGGGATCAACACCCCCTTCTGCTCCAGCCTGGGGCGCCTGTTCGATGGGGTGGCCTCCCTGCTGGGCCTGTGCCAGCAGCTGAGCTTCGAGGGGGAAGGAGGCCTAAGGCTGCAGGGCGCCGCGGCCCAAGCCGCCGCGGATTCCGGCGCCTATCCCCTGCCCCTCGTCCCGGCGATGGAGGCCAGAGCAGCCCCCCCTTGGCTCGGGCGGCTCGACTGGGAACCCCTGCTGGAGGCCCTTCTGGGCGACATCGCCAGCGGGAGCGACCCGGCCCGCTGCGCCGCCCGCTTCCACAACGGCGTGGCCCAGGGGCTGGCGGACCTCATGACCCTGGCCCAGAACCCGGGTCCCGCTCTCCCGGTGGTGCTGGCAGGAGGCTGCTTCCAGAACGCCCTGCTGCTGGAGCGCTGCATCGCCGCCCTGCGCCAAAGGGGCCTGGAACCCCACTGGGCCCACACCGTGCCCACCAATGATGGGGGCCTCGCCCTGGGCCAGATCTGGGCAAGCCGGCTCAACCTCACAAGAATCAACCCAGGCCCCTAATCCAACCCACCACCATGTGCCTTGCCCTGCCCGGCCGCATCCTGGCGATCGGATCACGGCCACCCGCCATCGCCGCTGATGGGGCGAGCGGGGATCCAGGCGACGACCTGTGGCGCACCGCCACCGTGGACTTCGGCGGTGTTCGCCAGGACGTGAGCCTCGCCTGCCTCCCCGAGGCCCGGATTGGGGACCGGGTGCTGGTGCATGTGGGCCTGGCGATCAGCCTGGTGGAAGAGGGCGCCTAGGGGGTGAGGGAGGAGAGCGGCAGCCGCAGCTCCCGGACCCGCTGCTTTTCGGCAGGGCGCTGGCCGCAGTGGGTGCCATCCAGCGGCGATGCTCCCTCCTCGCTGAGCAGCAGCAGGTGGTCATCCATCCGCACGAGCACCTGGGCAGGGGAGAGGAGGGGGCCTGGGGCCGCGGCCGAGCTGCGCAACCGCACCGCCCCACTCTCAAACTGGCCGTTCCAGCGATAGAAGACCGCCGGGCTTCCGTTGGCCCCGCCTGGTTTCTGGCCCTCGCCGGGGCCGGCCAGGATGTAAAGGGATCCATCCACCATCGCCAGGCTGCGGATGCCGAGGCCAGCGAGGTCGAGCTGCACCGGATCACCAAAACGGGCCGGCTCGCCGGCGAGCACGGCGTTGGGATTGGAGAGGGGAGCCAGCAGAGCCTTGCCCTTCGTAATGGGCTGGCGGAAAGCCACCAGCAGGGCCCCCGACGGGGTGGCGACCATCCCGCCGATGCGCAAACCGCTGGTGGCACCCGGACGGGCGGCCGCGGCCGGCAGATCGAAGACCGCATAACGCGGGTCGGCGGCCAGGTCGTCCACCAAGCTGGCGTAGGGGCGGCCAATCGGATCCAGCGTGAGCCCCAGGCCCTTTCCGCCGGCCGGGGTGGCGATGCCGAGGGTGGTGGCGAAGAGCTTCAGCCCCTGGGGCCGCCGCTCAGCCGCGCCCCCCCCGTTGCTGGTCGCCCCATTGCTTGCCCCCGCCCGGCCGCTGGAGCCGCTGGAGCCGATCCAGTAAGCCAGCGGCCCGATCCGGGCAGCTGCCTCCAGTTCCGGTTGGGGCAGGCCCTCGCCCCGGGGGTCCCAAGCCGCGGCGGGGATGTGCCCCATCGCCAGAGGCTCGCCACCTTCCCCACTGCGGAAAAGCCGCAGGGTGCCAGGCGGCGTGCCGGCTGGTTCGGCCACCACCACCAGACCATTGCCGAAAGCCAGGGCGGTGGAGGGGCGGCAAAGACCCGGATAGACCACCGGGCCCGAAGCAGGCTGGGGCGTGGCAGGCGTGCCATCGGCGCCCTTGTCGCTACCCCCGCCGGGTGGTTGGGCCTGCACCGGCGGCGCCAGGACCGTCGCGGGCAGCAATGCCAGCAAGCCGACCAGGGCCAAGCTGCGCAGCGGCGATCGGCCGCAACAGCCGGGAATGGGCCCCGGCAGCGGCTGGTGGGGGAGTGGCAAGGACATGGCTGGGCCACCGGAAGGGGCGCTGCGGAGGGGCATGGGGAAAGGGGAGCCTGGGCTGCAGGATCGCGCGGCCATGCAAGGGATGGCCAGGGCGCCATGGTGGGGGGAGGCACCTGCCCATCGATGGCCCCCGATTTGCTGGTCCCCTGCAAGGTTCCCACCGCCTCGCCGGCAACAGTGGCCGATCTGGTGGCCGAACTGGCGGCCATCACCACCCGTCCCTGGACCCTGATGGAGGTGTGTGGCGGCCAGACCCACGCCATCCTGCGCTGGGGCCTCGACCAGCTCCTACCCCCCAGCCTGCGGCTGATCCACGGCCCCGGCTGCCCTGTGTGCGTCACGCCGGCCGCCACCCTCGATGCGGCCATGGCGCTGGCGCAAAGGCCGGAGGTGATCCTCTGCTCCTACGGCGACATGCTGCGGGTTCCCGGCAGCGGCGCCGCCAATCTGCTCACGGTCCGGGCCGGCGGGGCCGACGTGCGGCTGCTCACCTCGCCGCTGCAGGCCCTTGAGCTGGCCCGGGCCCATCCCCAAAGGCAGGTGGTGTTTCTGGCGGTGGGCTTTGAAACCACCGCCCCTGCCACCGCCCTGCTGGCCCGCCGCACCCTGGCCCTTGGCCTGGCCAACCTCTCGATCCTCACCGCCCATGTGAGGGTGGCTCCGGCGATGGAAACCCTGCTGGAGCCCGACCGATCCGATGGAACACCGACCGAGGTGCAGGGGTTCCTGGCGGCCGGCCACGTGTGCAGCGTGATCGGCACCGGCGAGCTCAAGGAGCTGGTGGCCAACCGCGGGCTGCCGGTGGTGGTCACGGGGTTTGAACCGGTGGATCTGCTGCGGGGTGTGGTGACCTGTGTGCGGCTTCTTGAGCAGGGCGCCCCCCGGCTGGAAAACGCCTACCCGCAGGTGGTGCGGGAGGAGGGCAACCCGGTGGCCCGGGCCCTGCTCGCCGAGGTCTTCGCCGTGGTCGACCAACCCTGGCGGGGCTTCGGCGTGGTCCGCGGCGGCGGCCTGGCCCTGCAAGGGCCCTGGGCGGCGTTGGAGGCCCGGCGGCGCTTCGGGCTCCCGGACCCCCACGACCACCCAACCACCAGCAGCAGCCGGCCGGGCTGCCCCAGCAGCCCCCCTGCCGGCGCTTCCGGCCCGATCGACGGCCCCATGGACGGCCCGATAAACGCCCCCGCCGCCGATCCCTGCATCGCCGCGGCGATCCTGCGGGGCCGGGCGCTGCCAACGCAGTGCACCGCCTTCGGCAGCGCCTGCACGCCGGAGCATCCGCTCGGCGCACCGATGGTCTCCAGCGAGGGCGTTTGCGCCGCCTACCAGCGCTACCGCCACACCCCCACCCCCCCATGAGCGAGCGGATCCTGCTGGGCCATGGCGGCGGCGGCACCCTGATGCAGCAGCTGATCGACACCGAACTACGGCCCCTGCTGCCCAATCCGGGGGCGCCGCTCCACGATGCCGCCCGGCTCCACCTGCCCCACGGCCGGCTGGCCTTCTGCACCGATGGCTACGTGGTGCAACCCCTGGAATTCCCCGGTGGCAACATCGGCCGCCTGGCGGTGATCGGCACCGCCAACGACCTGGCGATGGCGGGGGCCAGACCCCTCCACCTCAGCCTGGGGTTGATCCTGGAGGAAGGCCTCGAGCTCACCGTGCTGCGCCGTCTGCTGGCCTCGGTGGGAGAGGCGGCGAGGGAATGTGGTGTGCAGGTGGTCACCGGCGACACCAAGGTGGTGGAGCGGGGCAAGGCGGATGGGGCCTTCCTCACCACCAGTGGAATCGGCCTGCTGGAGGTGGAGGAGCCGATCGATCCGGGGGCCATCGAGGCCGGCGACCAGCTGGTGGTGAGCGGCGACCTGGGCCGCCACGGCATGGCGATCCTCGCGGCCCGCCACGGCCTCGATCTGCAACCGCCCCTGGAGAGCGACTGCGCCCCCCTCTGGCCCCTGGTCAAGCAACTGCTGGAGCGGGGGGTGCGGCCCCATTGCCTACGCGACCTGACCCGGGGCGGCCTGGCTAGCGCCCTGCACGAACTGGCCACAGCCCGCGGCGTGGAGCTGCGGATTGCGGAGGAGCGGATCCCGGTAGCGGCAAGGGTGGCCCGCAGTGCCGAATTGCTCGGCCTCGATCCGCTCCAGCTGGCCAACGAAGGACGGTTCGTGGCCGTGGTCGCTGCGGCCAACCTCGAGGCCACCCTGGCGGTGCTCGAACCGGGCGGCGGCACCTGGATCGGTGCGGTGGAGCGGGGGGCGGGCCGGGTGCTGCTGCGCACCCCCTTCGGCAGCGAAAGGCTGCTGATCCCCCCCAGCGGCGAACTGCTGCCCCGCATCTGCTGAGGGCCGTGACCCGGGGCCCTCAGCCCCCCACTTCCCAGCGGTCGCGCCCGCCGGTCTTGGCCCGGTAGAGGGCGGCATCGGCGCTGGCGATTAAATCCTCGGGGCTGTTGTAGGCATCGGGCACCAAGGTGGCGATGCCGATGCTCACCGTGACCCGGCCATCCACCACCGCCTTGGGATGGGGTATGGCCTGATGGAGGAGCGCCTCCTGCACCGCTTCGGCCATGGTGATGGCGCCAGGGCAGTCGGTGTTGGGGAGGAGCAGCACAAATTCCTCGCCTCCGAAGCGGGCCAGCAGATCGCTGCCCCGGTTGGCCACCTCCCCCACCACCTGGGCCAGCCGGATCAGGCAGCGGTCACCGGCTAGGTGGCCGTAGCAGTCGTTGTAGGACTTGAAGTGGTCCACATCCAGCATCAGCACCGATAGGGCCCGACGATCGCGGCGGTGGCTGTGCCATTCGAGGGCCAACTGACGATCGAGCTGGGTGCGGTTGGCCACGCCCGTCAGGCGGTCGGTGTTGGCCAACACCTCCAGATCGGCATTGCTGGAGCGGAGTTCGTCCTCGGCACGGCGCCGCAGGCCGATCTCCTCCTCAAGCCGCCGGTTGGTGTCCCTCAGTTCACGGGTGCGCTCAGCCACCTCCAGGCTCACCTCGGCATTGCGGGCCCGCAGGCTGCGGAAGCTTTCCCGCAACCGGCCGGCCATGGCATTGAAACTGGCCGCGAGCCTGGCGGTTTCGACGATGGTGCCGGGTTCCACCTCGCGGGTGAGATCGCCCTGGGCGAGGGCTTCGGATCCCTCCACCAACTGGGTCAGGTTGCGGTTCACCCGGTTCACCGCCAGCAGGCCCAATCCCCCCGACAGCCCCACCGCCCCCAAGGAAATCAGCAGGTTGGTGAGGGCGTCGCGGCGGAGGGGGCCCTTGAAGGCGCTGTCGGGCATGGCGGTCACGATGCGCCAATCGAGCCCGTACCGATCCCGGAAGGGCTCCACCCGCACCAGGGCCTTGCCGGGGCCGATCGGCAGGGCAAATTGATGGGGGGCATCAATCTCCCCCAGGCCACCGAACCGCTGCACCAGGGCCTGGGCCGAATCGCGGATCGCGGGGGTGCTGGAATCCACGGCCTTGTGGCGCACCCCCCGGCCCGCCACGATCGAGAAGGGGAGCCGTTCGGTGGAGTCAGCCACCAACAGGCCATTGGGCTCGACCACATAGACCTCAGCACCGTCCTCCAAGGGCAGGCTGTGGAGATAGCGGCTGATGTTGGCCAAAAACACATCCACCCCGGCCACGCCGATCAGGCGTCCCTGACGGCGGATGGGGATGCCGGCCCCCATCGCCATCACCTCGGGGGCGTCAACCCAGTTGTAGATGCTGGTCCACACCGGCCGATCGGCGGTGACCGGTTCGTTGTACCAACCATCTCCGCGGAAATCGGCGAAGGGTTTGGTGCGATGCAGGGGACCGGGGGAGCCCGCTGCATCGATGCGATGCATCTCCAACCGTTGGATCGAAGCGGCGGCAGCCACCTCCAGATAGGGCTGGGGATTCACGTTGTCGGCCTGCCCGACGCCGATGAAATCACCACTGGCCAAGCCGTAGTTGAGGTAAGCGGCTTCCGGGAAGGTGCGGTGCAACTGCCACAGGAAGCGGGTGGTGCTGGCCCGGTTGGTGGGATCCACGGCGCCACTGGCCACGCCCTCCTCCATCGTGACGATCACCTGCTGGGGCACCCGCAGGTAGGCGTGCAGGTAATCGATCACCTGGCGCATGGTGCGCTCCTGGGTGGCCAGAGCCATCTGGTTGGCCGTGTGCTGGTCGCTCTGGTAGCCAACCAGGCTGATCAAGCCAGCGGTCGCCGCCATCTGCAAGACCACCGGCACCACCAGCAGCTTGCGCAGCGTCAGCGGCTTCTTCCACCAGGAATTTCCTGCCTGCGAAGCTGCCATCACCGAAAGGATCGGGGAGCGGCCGCCGGGTGGATCACAGCGCGGTTCAACTGTCCTCGGAAGCCACACCCCTCACAATACGGGATAATTCACTGCGTTCATCACTGCTGATGCGGTGGGGCACGCCACTGATGATCCGCTCGAAATTGGAGAAGGAATCTTTGATTTCTGGACCGTTGCCGGTGATCACAAATTCGCGGATTCCCTTGTCATGCCAGGAACCGCGCATCTTGAACACGTTGAGGGCGCGGGCCATCTCGCCACGAATCTCGACATACTGCAGCATCAAAATCGTATCGGTGATCGTGGAAATGTGGGAATCGGTGATCGAATGGCTACCCATGAACTCCTCAGAGGTGTTCGTAAAGAAGCCGGCAATCTCCTCCTGCTTGGCATAACCCGTCACACCGATCACAAACTGGCGGAAGGCGTTATGACTCACCCCTCGCGCCAAGGCAGAAAGCGAATCGATCGCCATCCGGGAGGGCTTGAACTGACTGATTTCGGTCTTGATGATTTGGAGATGATCCTCGAGGCCCGTCGATTCGGGATAGGCACAGATGATCTTGAGCAGGCCATCTTGCTCCATCTGCTCAAAATCAATCCCCCAGCTGGTCGCGTTGCGCATGAGTTGGGCCCGCGACTCCTCATAGGCAAACAGAATCGCCCGCTCCTTGCTGCGACAGGCGTCTTCGATAAATTTGCTGACCAGAAGAGTCTTGCCGGTGCCGGTGGCGCCGGTGGCCAGAATGATCGAATCCTTGAAAAAGCCACCCCCACACATCTCATCCAGGCGGGGCACGCCTGAGCTGATGCGCACGTTGGAGGATCGCTGGGTGAGTTGCATGGCCCCGAGCGGGAAGATATTCACCCCATGGGCCCCCATCGTGAAGGGGAATTCGCCCTTCATGTGGGTGGTGCCCCGCAACTTCAGGATCTCCACGGTGCGGCGCCGCCGCTCACCCTCCAGCACATTGCGAAGGATCACCACATTGTCACTCACAAACTCCTCGACGCCGTAGCGGGCGATCGGGCCGTATTCATCGATGCGCTCGGTGGTCATCACGGTGGTGACCCCGATCTCCTTGAGCCTGGCAATCAGACGGAAAATCTCCCGCCGCACCACCGAAACCGCATCGTATTGCTGGAACACCGCCGTGATTGAATCGATCGCGACCCGCTTGGCCTTGTATTTACGAATGGCATAGTTGATCCGCTCGATCAAGCCAGAGAGATCAAAGTTGCCCGCCACATCCTGACCCTCAGGATCGGGTGAAGCATCAAGAATAAACAGCTTATTTTGCTCCACCATATCCTGCAGATCCCAACCGAAGCTGGCAGCATTGCGAAGAATATCGAGAGGTGATTCTTCGAAGGTAACGAAAATGCCAGGTTCGTCGAAGTCGCTGATGCCGTTGTAAAGGAAATTGAGCGAGAAAACGGTCTTACCCGTACCCGAAGTCCCACTGATCAGGGTGGAGCGGCCGATCGGCAGACCGCCATGGCAGATGTCATCAAACCCCTCGATGCCGGTGGACAGCTTCTGCACCTTCATCAGGGAACTGCCGGTGGGATTAACGGTGGAACTGGAATCCTGCATGGAAGGTGGGTTGTTTAAAACGGGCCGGGCGGATGAAAAAGAAAGCAAAAACGGGCAAATCTGAATCAGGACGAGCTGACACCGTCCGCATCGGGCTCCAATCCAGCCTCGGTGGGCTGGGATTCGGAGGTTGCTGACAAGCCTTGATGCGAAGCCTCAGCATCAAAGCCGAAATCCTCCTCATTGAGCTCGTCATACAACAGGTCAAGGCCAATCAAAACCCGTTCCCGGTCGGAGAGATCGCCGATGATGCGACGCACCGGCGGCGGCAGGATCTTGGCCAGGGTTGGCGTGGCCAGAATTTTGTCTTCTTCGGCAAGCTGGGGGTTCTTGAGCACATCAATCACCTTGAGGGCATAGACCCCAAGAAACTCGGTTTCCAAGATGTTGCGCAGAGTCTTGAGCGCCCGCATCGAATTGGGCGTGTTACCCGCCACATAGAGCTTGAGGATGTAGGTCTTGCGCGGAGTCATTGCGGGGTGCGGGTGGGGTGAGGTCTGGAGAACGTTGAACCTCAGCGGAGGTCCGCAGGGAAGGTGGATGGGCGCACCATGGCGGCTGCGGAGGAGAGGGCACCGGCGGCAAAGGCGGGCTCGGCTGACATGGGGCGATCGGGAGGAATCGAACGGCGGTACATCTCGCAGAGGTGGGCGATCACATCCAGCAGGGCGAGGCGGTAGTCCTGCAGAAAGTCGTTCTTATGGCCCTCCAGCTGGAGCTGCTTGCCGAAGCCTTCGATCAGGTTCATGTGGATTTCCACGGCCCGGGTGATCGGCAGATCACTGAAGAAGGCCGTGTTCACAAAGCTCTCGAGGGCCTGGTTGGCCATGGCTGGATCGCGGAAGTAGCTCAGCAGCAGGTCGCGGTAGGTGCGGCTCAGCGATTGCAGCAGCTCCTCCCGGTCAGCCGGGGAGAGGTTGCGCAGGAAGCGGGCGGGATCGCGCTTGTAATAGACCCCGAGGTACCCCAACCGCCCGCGCAGGCGGTTGGCCAGCTTCCAGCGGTCCTCCATGGCGGCATCTCCAGGCCCCCCCTGGGTGGGGACTCCCTCGCCCTGGCCGGCGGCGCTGGGGGCGCCACGACGCAGGAAGCGGGACACGGCCGCATCAAGGCTGTAGCTCAGCTGCTCGAGCTGGTCGGGAGGGAGGTGCACCTCGGCTTCATGCACGGCCACCCGTCCGGTGACCTGACCAATCACCACGGCAGGCAACAGCAGACCCCGCTCCCCGAGGGCGCGGGCGGTGTCTTCACTCAGCACGCCCTGCTCAAGCAGGAGGGCATCGAAGGCTTCGCGCTGACGATCAAGGCTGGCCACCGGATCCCCATCGGGATCCAATGACTCCAGGCGATATCTCCCGCCCCGCAACCACTGGCCGCAGGCTTGAGTCAGGCTGGGGTCGCGCAGCAGGGAAGCGATGGTGAGCTCCGGTTCGGGCATCGGCCGAAACGATGGGACAAGCCACGGGGTGGTGGCATGTTGACCGAAAGCACAGCGGAATGCGAAAGTCTTTGTTTGTTTTCCGACTTGACGCGCGCCAGGCCCAATGGTGGCAGATCCCTGCCTTCAGCCTGGCCGTGCCCCGACGCCCATGAGCGCAACGCCATCCCCCGCAGCCCCCGCCAGCACGGACGCTGCCCAAGCAGGCCCCGCCCCCCACGCCATCCTCGAGGCCTCCCGCCA
>JBAXOO010000032.1:0-9667 GCA_037133235.1 Cyanobium sp. ELA507 | reverse complement strand
CTACTGATCGCTTCAAGGCAAAGCCCCCATTCCTAAGGGGGCTCACTTAACGCAAGTGGGTCCATGGGGACCCTCTTCGCATCAAAGCCCCTCTTCCGAGGGGCTTTTTTGGTGCGTCATGACAGTAGGCTTAAAGCTGCGATCAGGCAGTGGCTGCAAGTTTCTGCTGCTCAAACTCGCGGCGGAAGAGCAGAAAGAGGTACTCGGGAGACTTGTAGCTACGGGGCAGGCTGTTGTGCAAAATGGAAAGCCGATCCCAGCAAACGGTGCGTTCAATCTGTTTGCGGGTGCAACCTTCACGCAGCAATAAGCGCATCGCTTTGCAGTACATCGGGTACTTGGCTTCCAGTTGGCCGATCGTGAGTAATGGAGCTGAAGATTCACTCATGGTTGGGCTCCAAAATAGATAACGGGAGAAATCGTTGATCTGCGGGAATGTGGTTCTCTTTGATCCCCTGTTTTGGCCGGCACGTTCAGATTCAATCCTAGGCTGCCGAGGGCCCACCCCTCCCTTGCTCCTCCCAAGCGCTTGACTGGCGTCAGCCGACCGGCTGGGCCGCCATTTGGTCAGCGATCGTCGTCAATCTTCCCAGGCTGGGATCCCAGAGGATGTAATCAAAACAGCCTGGAATATCGCTGAGGCGTAGGTGTTTGACCCCCTGCAACAGGCTGGCATTGCGGCGACTGCAGGCCCGCAGCCGGTAGTTGGGGATCGCGGAGCAAAGGTGATGAATGGCGTGGCAGCCGATATCGGCAGAAAACCAGTTCAAGAGGGGCGGCAGATCAAGGTCACTGGTGCCTTCAAGGGCCCCAGCCAGCGAGCTCCAGCCCGCCGTGGTGTGGGCATAGGAACCAGGAAAGTTGTGCTGCACGAAGAAGATGCAGATGAATATGGCTGCTCCGCAGGTCATCACGGGCGCATAGATGGTCCAGAACGGTCCGGCCCCAACCCAAGCCGCCATGGCCGCCCAGAGGCTGATCACGGCCAGATTGTTGAGCAGCAGGTCGCGAAACTGTTCCGGACTATGCCAATGGCGGCTGCGATGGCTGGCCAGGATTTCGCCAAAAGACTGCGACGGATTGTGCTGCAGGCTGTTGATGGTGTGGGGCAGGAGGTCGGCCAACCCCAGCAGCAGGGCCACCCGGGGCTTGATCACCAGGTAGAAGAAGCCACCGGGAAACAGCATCAGGGGGTGACGAAGCCAGCGATAGAGCCGCTGCCCTCCCGGGCTAAGCGCTGCATACGCCTCGGTGCTCGACAAAGCCGAGGGCCCTTGGTATTTCTCCCAGTCGCCGTTGTGGCGGTGGTGGAATTCGTGGCCCATCGACCAGGGCAGCTGGGGGATGCCGCTCACGATCCCCAGCAGAAAGCCCACGCCGCGGTTGGCCCGCGCCGAGCGGAATAGCGAGTTGTGGCCGCAGTCGTGCATCAAGGAGAAGCAGCGGGCCAGGAAGAGCACCTGCAGAGCCAGCACCGGGATCAGCAACAAGGGCTGACGATCCAGCGCAATCAGCGCCAGCCACCAGAGCAGGCCGTAGGGCACAAGGGTATTAACCAGCTGCCAGAGCCCCCGGCGATTCGAGGGTGTGATGAAAGGCCGAAGCTCAAAATCACGACGGCGCACCGGGCCGATTGGGGCTCTCAGCGGAGCGACCGCTGGTGATCCATGAACCAAAGGGTGGGCCACACATTGGTTCTCAAGGTTAGTCGGCTCACCTCTGGCGCTGGGCCTGACCAGGTCCTTCCCATGGCGGCAGGATTCCGGACAGCAGGCGGGATTACAGCTTGGCCAGGGCCCGTTGTAGGGAGGGCGCAAGGGGGCGCCGTTCGCCACGCCTTGGGCTCCACACCATGCCGCTGCGCAGCTCATCAAAACTGGCCAGCACCATGTCCTGGCCCTCCTCCAGCACCAACCGCTCCAAGACCACGGTGAGCGGGCCCCGGAAGACATGGAGAACCCGGTGCGGATCGTGGTGCTCAAACCAGGGGGAAAGGGCCCCTGCTTCCCAGCTGATCTCCTCCAGCAGTTCACGCCGCAATCCCTGCTCCGGCGTTTCGCCCGGATCTAGGTGGCCACCGAAGAGTCCCCAGGTGCCTGGGTAAACAATGCCAGCGATGTCATCGCGCAGCTGGAGCAGCCAGTTGCCGTCGCGCTCCAACACGGCAACGGCGATCTGCAGGGTCATAGGGCGGAAGCTCGGGGCACAACGGGGGGTTGGCTCCGGGCAAGTCTGTGGGATGCCGTGCCCGGCCACCTCCTCCCCAGGGCTGGCCATTCAGAGAGTGAAACCAGGGGGCGGGCCCGAAAGGGGTAGGTCATGTGTGGATGAATGGGGCGAAGTGATGTAAAAAGGATGCAGTACAAGCTCCCGTTGTGGATACCGCACGCCTCAGCGACTCTGGCCAAAGGCAGCAGCGCAAGCCCCAGCGCAAGCCCCAGCGAATCACTATCACCATTTCGGCTGCTCTTTATGACCGCCTGATCGAGGTAAGCGACCATGAGGGCCGCTCCCTTTCCAATCTCGCTTCCCACTGGCTGGAGCGCTATGCCGATGAGGCAAGCCCTAAGGCTGGCTAGGGCTCTGCAGGGCTCAATGGGCTGTCGGGAAGGGGCTGCTCAGCTTTGACGCTATCGGGGGCGAACCGTTGGCCGGCCCTTCAAGGGTCGGTGGGGAGGATGGAATTGGGTGATGACCAAGACGCTTTGGGATGGATGCTGCTTGGCGCCCAAGCACCGAACTTTTGGGATGGGATGCCCGCTCAAAACTCTGGCGCTGGCGGCCTTTGATCCCTTGCCGCCACTTGTTTCTAACCAACGCCCCCTGTGTGATTCGAACACACGACCGGCTGCTTAGAAGGCAGCTGCTCTATCCAGCTGAGCTAAGGGAGCATGGGCGGCATTGTGCCAGTCCCGCTCTGGGGGTGCCGCGATGGTGGGGGGCTGGGCTGAAGCGGGCCTCCTAAGCTGGGTTGCTGTGCGGTTCTTTGCCCCATGCCTGCGGTTCGGCTCAGCGACAGCCAGAAAGCCGAACTGGTGGAGAGGTTCCGCGGCGGCGAGGGACCCCAGGTGCTGGCCGAGGCCTTTGGTTGCAGTCCCAACACCGTGAGCCGGGTGGTGAAGGCCGCCCTGGCACCCGATGAGTACGCCAAACTCAAGGAGCTAAGGGTGCGGCGTTCCGGGGCGGATCCCCAGCCAGCAGCGCCTCCCACCCCGGATCCGTTGCCGCAGGATCCGGTGGTGATCGAACCGGTCGTATCCCCGCCAGGGCCCGTCGCCACCGAGGCTCTGCCAACCGAGGCTCTGCCAACCGTGGAGCCGCTATCCCTGGAGCCGCCGACCGTGGCGCCGACAACTGAGGGTCCGCCGCAGGAGCGGGCTGTTCAGCCGCGCCCCGTGCCCCAGCTCCGCCGTTTACCGGGGCGCTCTGGCCAGGAATCGACTGGGGAGGACGGCCCGGCGGTGCTGGCCATCGACGATGCCGATGATTTCGGCGACGACGACGATGATGACCTGCTTGCCGAGGACGATGGCGGCGAAGAGGCAGCCTTCTTTGTGCCGGTGCCCTTGGTGGAGCAGGTGGATGACCACACCGAGATTCGCCCGCGGCTCCTTACGGCGGCCGATCTGCCCGGTAGCGCTTACATGCTGGTCGACAAGACCGTGGAGCTCCAGGCCCGGCCGCTGAGTGAATTCACCGAGCTGGGCCGGTTGCCCCCCGATGAGCAGCAGCGCCAGGCCTTAATGGTGTTCGTGAATCCGCGCCAGGCCAAACGCCTCTGCGGCCGCAGCCAGCGGGTGATCAAGATTCCCGATACCTCCGTGCTCAGTCGCACTGCCCCCTATCTGCTCGCCCAGGGCATTAGCCGGGTGGTGGTTGAAGGAGCGCTGTTTGCCCTACCGGGCAGTTGAGCCAACGGGATTGCGATGGTTGCCTTGATCATGCTTTCTCGCCGATCAAGCCCCAGGGCTTACAGCCCAGACCAGTAAGCTGGACGCTCTGATGGTCTAGGCGGCTCAGGTTTTTCTTGCCGATGATCATTCCTTCCTTACGCTTGCCTGGCCCCGTTGAGTTGAGGGCAGGACTGCGAAGTTGGATCAAGGAGGAGCGACAATCCCTCCCCAGTCCCAAGGTGTTGCAGGCCGCCCTGGTGGCCTCCCTGTTGGTTCTCTCCCCCTTGCTGGCCTTGGACTTGGTGCGGCGGTATGCGGTGATCCACGCCCAACAGCAGAGCGATCGCGAGGAGGCCCTGGAGGTGATGGGGGCTGCCCAGGCGGCCCTGCAGCGCACCACTCGCGACTGGGCCCATTGGAATGACACCTATGCCTTCGTTGCCGGGGGCAATCCTGATTACGTGCGGAATCAGTTCAGCCAGACGCCGATCTTTGCTGACGGCAGCGTGATGTTGATCTTTCAGCCGGATGGCCGCCTGCTCCACAGCCAAGGCCGCCCCGGTGACTCCCGCGTGGCGGATCGTCTGCTGCAGGCCTGTGCTGCCTCCAACCTGCCTGCCCCACCCGATCCAGCGGAAGCCCAGGCGATGAACACCATCGTCTCCCTGCTCTGTGAGGCCGGGGATGGGCGTTTCTTCCTCGGCATGGTTTCGCCGATTTCCGATAGCGAGGCCAAGAAACCGGCCCAGGGCAACCTGGTGCTGTTCTCCCCTTTGCTGCGCTCCGACTACGGACCCCATCTGCTCGCCTCGCTCAAGCAACTGGAAAAGGCCTTTGTGGTGCCTTCCCCTTCGACTCCCGCCAGCATTTCCCCGTCGCCTTCCACCCCTGGGACGAGCACCCGCGCTCCCCTCTTCTCGAGCGGTGGGGTGCAGGTTGCGCTGCGGCCCAATGAGGTGTGGCGGGAGATGGTGCGCTCGCTGGCGGAGCAAACCCTGCTGCTGCTCTCGCTGCTTTTGGCCCTGGTGTTATTCCGGGCTCTGCTGTTGGTGGAGCGTCGGCGTCAACGCTTGGCCCAGCGGCGGCTGGAGGCCCATGGCAACCGCCAGATCCGCCGCATCTGCCAAGAACTCGATGCCCTGCTCCAGCAGATGGGCATCGATGGCGCCCAGGCCGCCCCGGATGAGCGGGTGTTGGCCCGCCTGATGGGGGAGAGTGCCCCGGATCTTGGCAGCCTTGGCCCAGTGGAGGGAGTGGCTTCTCTCCACCAGGAGGGCATGGCCAGCCGCATGCGCCAGATCACCGATCGTTTCCAGTACTTCCTCAGCAGTGCCAGGCGACTGGCCCTTTGCGACCCCCTCACCCAGCTGCCCAACCGCCGTTACTTCCTCGAATACCTCGGCATCGAGGCCGAGCGGCAGCGCCAGCTCCAGGGTCGCTTCGCGATCCTCTTTATTGATGTCGATAAGTTCAAGGCCATCAATGACACCTATGGCCACGATGTTGGTGACCAGGCCTTGGTGGTGGTGGCCGAGCGCCTGCGGGGGCTGATGCGATCCGGCGATTTCCTGGCCCGCTACGGCGGCGATGAATTTGTGGTGCTCATCCCCCTCAAAGCAGCCTGGGATGGACCCGAGGCGGACCTGCGTCGCCATGTTTACGGTTTCGCCAGTCGTATCGCCTCTTGCTTCGATGAGGTGCTGCAGTTGGGCCCTGCGGCGCTGGAGATCAACCTCAGCATCGGTGTGGCCGTGGTGAATCCGGCCGAGATCAATCCGCAGGAGGCGATGAAGCGTTCGGATGAGGCGATGTATCGCGCCAAGCTCCACAAAACCAGCCGCATTGCCATCTTCAATGTGGATGATGAAGCTCCCAATCCCAACAACTACCCGCTTTACGTTGACCTGATCACGGCCTTGCGTGATCGAGACCTACGAATCGAGTTTCAGCCGGTGGTGGATGCGGATGGCCAGGCATGGGCCGTCGTGGCCTTGGCCCGCTGGAGCCATCCCCTTCAGGGAGCGATCAGCCCCGAGCACTTCCTGGATTTGGCCGAGCGCTACCGCCAGATGCCCCTGCTGGGCGAGGCTCTGCTGGAACGTTCCATCGAGGGCTTTCTGCAGCTGCCCAGCGATCAAGGCCGCTTGCAGCTCAATCTCAATCTTTCCCCCACCCAGCTCTCCAATCCCGACCTCGCCGAGCAGATCCGCAAAGCCCTGGACCGCCACGGCATGGCGCCTCAGCAGCTCACCCTCGAGCTCACCGAAACCGCCGTGCTCGAAACCACCCCCACGGTGCGCGCCAACCTCGAGGCGCTGCGCCGGCTTGGCATGCGTCTTTCGATCGACGACTTCGGCACCGGCTACTCCTCCCTCAACCTTCTGCAGACACTGCGGCTCGATGAGGTGAAGATCGACCAGACCTTCATCAGCGCCATGACCGTGGACCCCTATGCCCGCCGGATCGTGGCTCTATTGGCGGGCATGGCTCCCCTGATGGGGGTGGAGATCGTGGCCGAGGGCGTCGAGACCCGGGCCTGCTTCCAGGCCCTTCAAGAGCTCGGAGTGAAGCGTTTCCAGGGCTTCCTCTTCTCGCGGTCCCTACCGCCGGATCGCTTCCGGGGGCTGTCCTTTCCGCCCGCCTCGAAGGCCTCTGAGGCCTTGCTGACCGTTGAGGCCTAGCTGGTCGCTGTTGGTCGGTGGTTGTTCAGGGCCGCTGGTTCCGCCCCGGCAGCAGCAGGGCCGCGCTGCTGCCCCCGCTGATCACCCCCACAGCCAGGGCCAGGCCCACCAGAAAGCCGCTCGGCAGCGGGGCGGTTTGGGCGAAGCCGAGATTGAGGCGGGGCCGCTGCTCGAGGTTCTGGGCGCCCAGACAGAGGGCTGCCAGCAGCAGGGAACCGCCCACCAGGCTGCCGAGCAGGAGGCGAAGGCGCAGCAGCATGGGGCCGATCGGCGGTGGCGGGGAAGAAGAAATTATTCTGCCCGGTCGCTGGGCTCCTCGCCCGGGGCGGGTAGCCCCTCGGCGCTGTGGAGGAGGGCGTAGAGAGCCCTGCGGCTGTGGCCACTGCTTTCGGCCAGGTTCCGGGCTGCCTCCCGGCGGCTGAGGCCCCCGGCCACCAGCGCCTCCAGCTCCTGCCGCAGGGCTGCGCTATCCCAGGTGGGTGTCTGGCGTGGAGCTCCCCCCAGCACCACGGTGCATTCCCCCTGCGGTGGGGTGCCCCTGAAGTGGTGGAGGGCCGCAGACACGGTGGGCCCCACCTGTTGCTCGTGCCGTTTGGTCAGTTCCCGGGCCACCTGCAGGGGCCTGTCGCCGAGCACCGCCAGCAGGTCTTCCAGCAGGGCCACCAGGCGATGGGGAGCTTCGTAGAAGACAAGAGTGCGCTCCTCGCTGCTCAGGGCCTCCAGCCGCTGCCGCCGGGGGCCGCCCTTCGGTGGTAGGAAGCCCTCGAAACAGAACCTTCCCGTGGGCAGACCGCTGCTCACCAGGGCGGTGGTGAGGGCGGTGGGACCTGGAATGCAGATCACCGCGTGGCCGGCCCGCCGGGCTGCGGCCACCAGCGCTTCGCCCGGATCGGAGATCCCCGGCAGTCCGGCGTCACTGATCACAGCGATGGCTTCGCCGCCGGTCAGGGCCGCCAGCAGCTGGGGCAGGCGGGCTGCTTCGTTGTGGACATGGAAGCTCACCAGTGCCCGGCCCCGGATGCCCAGCCGGCTCAGCAGCAGGCCGCTGTGGCGGGTGTCCTCGCAGGCGATGCGATCCACACCTTCCAGCACCCGCCGGGCCCGGGGCGTGAGGTCGTCGAGGTTGCCGATCGGTGTGCCCACCAGGTAGAGCACGCCACCACTGGGTTCGGCAGCCAAACCCGCTGGCTTGGCCCTGGCCGCACCCTTGGTTGGCGCTCCTGCTTGGGCTGGACTTTCAGCGTCGATCAAATCGCCATCGTCATCATCTGGGCCTTGATCTGGGCCTTGATCTGGGCCATGGTCTAGGCCTCGGCCTGGTCTTCGGTCCGTTCCTAGGCCTGGGTCAGGGGCCTGCGCTGGGGCGCGGTGCGGCACGGGCTCCTGCACGGCAGTGGCTCCTGCACAATGCGCTTTTGAGCTCCATGATGGCGGTTCGTCCCAACCTGCCGCAGGGCGTCGGCATCGATGGGTTGCTGGAGGTGCTGCGCCGCCTTGCCTGGGGAGCCGCCGACATCCTGCGCGCCTATGCCCGCGGCGAGCAGCCCCCCTACGGTTTTGCGCCGGCCCTCGATGTGGACCATGGCGGAGAGGGGCCGGTATCGGCGGCCGATCTGGCCGTGAACCAGTGGCTCCTCGATGGGCTGGCCCGGGCCTTTCCCGATGCCCCCTGGACCGTGCTCAGCGAGGAGACGGCTAAGGAGCAGTTGACGCCCGGGGTGCCGCTGGCGGCCGAGTGGCTCTGGATCTTGGATCCGCTGGATGGCACCAGGGATTTTCTGCAGGGCACCGGCGAGTACGCCGTCCATCTGGCTTTGGTGCGGCAGGGACGTCCGGTGTTGGGTGTGGTGCTGCTGCCCGAACCGGAGGAGCTCTGGTTTGGACTGGTGGGCAGTGAGGGTGAGGCCGGTGAAGCTTGGCGCGAGGATCGCCAGGGAGGGCGCTTCCCCGCTGCCCTCAGTGGGCGCCAGCGCTGTGACGAGTTGGTGTTGGTGGCCAGCCGCAACCACCGCGATCCTCGCCTGGAGCAGTTGCTGGAGGAACTCAAACCCGCCTCCAGCCGGGCGATCGGCAGCGTGGGCGGAAAAGTGGCCACGATCCTGCGGGGCGAGGCCGATCTATATGTCTCGCTTTCGGGTCGCACGGCCCCCAAGGATTGGGATATGGCGGCACCGGAGGCGGTGCTGCTGGCTGCCGGCGGAGCCTTCAGCCATGCCGATGGCCGGCCGCTTGCCTACAACAGTGGCGATGTTCGCCAAGTCGGCTGCCTGATTGCCAGCCATGGTCCTGCTCACGCTGAGGTGTGCCGCCGGGCCAACCTTGCATTGGCAAAAATCGAGAGGATCTGACGACCCGATTGGGCATCAGATCCTCCCCTTTCTAGCTGGGAGGGGGCCCTCCCTGGCTCGTGATTCAGGCCGGGGTGGGTTCCTGTTGGGGCACACCGCGCAGGGTGAGGTTGATGCGGCCGCGGTTGTCGATCTCCCGCACCCGCACCGTCACCTGGTCGCCGACGTTGACGACATCCTCCACCTTCTCCACCCGGGATTCAGAGAGCTGGGAGATGTGGATCATCCCCTCCTTGCCGGGCAGGATCTCCACGAAAGCACCGATCGGAATCACCCGGGTCACTGAGCCGCAGAACACCTCGCCTTCGCTGACCCGGCGGGTGAGGCCTTCGATGATCCGCTGGGCTTCTTCGGCGGCGGCGCCATCGTGGCTGGCGATGGTCACGATGCCGCCATCTTCGATGTCGATCTTGGTGTTGGTGCGCTCGGTGATGCCCTTGATCGTGCGGCCGCCGGGGCCGATCACGGTGCCGATCAGTTCCGGATCGATCCGGAAGCTGAGCAGGCGCGGGGCATGGGGCGAAAGTGTATCGCGGGGCTTATCGATCGCCTCAAGCATCTTCTCGAGGATGTGCAGCCGGGCCGGCCGGGCCTGGTTGACCGCCTCGGCCACGGTTTTAACCGCCAGGCCGGTGATCTTCATGTCCATCTGCAGGGCGGTGATGCCCTTTTCGGTGCCGGCCACCTTGAAGTCCATGTCACCGAGGAAGTCCTCGATGCCCTGGATGTCGGTGAGGATGCGCAC
>JBAXOO010000031.1:0-9677 GCA_037133235.1 Cyanobium sp. ELA507 | reverse complement strand
CCCCAACCCGCCACAGCCTCCCCCCCGAAACCCTGCTCGAAGGCCAGCAAGCGGTGCTCGAGATGGTGGCCAGCGGTAGGGCCCTGAACCAGAGCCTGCGGGCCATCGCCGAATTCTCCGAACGCTGCCTGCCGGAGATGATGGCCTCGATCCTCTATTACGACCCGGTGGATCGCTGCCTGCGGCGCGGGGGCTATGGCCGTCTGCCCGAGAGTTTTCAGGAGGCGGTGAATGGCCTGGTGCCGGGGCCGAAGGCGGGTAGCTGCGGCACCTGCGCCTTCCGCAGCACCCGGGTCATCAGTGAAGACGTGTTCACCGATCCCCTCTGGGAGGACTTCCATGAGTTTTGCCGCCTCTACGGCATCCGCTCGGCCTGGTCATCGCCCCTGATCTCCCCCACCGATGGCAGCCTGCTGGGGGTTTTCGGCATGTATTACCCCGAGTTGCGGCTGCCCTCGGTGGCCGATCTCGAGCTGGTGGACCATTTCACCCACCTGGCCAACCTCGCCACCGAACGGCACCGCCGCGATGAGGAACGGCGCCGCCAGGCCTGGGAGGACGCCCTCACCGGCCTGGGCAACCGTCACCTGTTGCAGGCCAGGGCCGGGGAAATCCTGGAGCAGTGCCACCAGGAGGGTTCCCCCCTCTGCCTGGCCTTCCTCGACCTCGACCACTTCAAGCTGTTCAACGACAGCTTCGGCCACCACCTCGGCGACAAGTTGCTGCAGCTGGTGGGCCGCAAACTCCAGGAGGAACTGCAACCCTTCGAACTGCTCTGCCGCTTTGGTGGTGATGAGTTTGTGGTCCTGATCAAGGCCACGCCGGACCAGGCGCGCGAACGCCTGGAGGAGCTTTCGCGCAGCCTGGCGGCCCAGCCCCTTGAAGTGGAGCACGCCCCGGCTCGGCTCACCCTCTCCAGCGGCCTGGTGGACTGCGCCATCGTGAACTGGGATCTGGCCCAGGCGATTGTGCAGGCCGATGCGGCCGCCCGGCGGGCCAAGACCACGGGCCGCAACCGCACGGTGCTCGTGGATGGCGCCCAACTCGATGAGGTGCAGGCCCGGTTGCAGGTGGCCCAGCAACTGGACAACGCCACCCGCTACGAACTGATCAATCCCCATGGCCAACCGATCGTGGACCTGCGCACCGGCGCACCGATCGGCATGGAGATGCTGTTTCGGCCCAGTGCCGGTGTGCTCGAAGGGGTGAGCCCGCAGCGCTGCATCAACGTGGCGGAGGAAACGGGCCTGATCGACGCCATCGGCCTGCGCATGTTGCGCTCGGCCTGCACCCTGCTGCGCCATCCGCGCGTGGCCAACAGCGCAATGGTGGTGAACGTGAACCTCTCCGTGCACCAGCTGATGCGGGAGCAACTGGTGGAGCAGGCCATCGGCCTGATCGAAACGGAGGGCGTGGCCGCCAACCGCATCTGCCTGGAGATCACCGAAAGCCACTGGCTCGATACCGATGGGCCTTCGCGCCGGGTGCTCACCCGCCTGCTCGATCGGGGGTTCCTGCTAGCCCTCGACGACTTCGGCACGGGTTACGCCTCCCTGGTGTTGCTGCGGGCCTTCCCCTTCAACCACGTAAAGGTGGACCGCTCCTTCGTACAGAACCTGGGCGAAACGCGAGAAGCTTCGGCCCTCTGCAGCGCCATGCTGGAGATGGGTCGGGCCTGCGGCCTGCAGGTCACCGCCGAGGGCGTGGAAACCGAAGAGCAGCGCCGCATCCTCACCGAGCTGGGCTACATCCGCGGCCAGGGCTATCTCTTCGCCCGGCCCCAGCCGGAAGACAGCCTGCCCGATCTGCTCCGCGAGATGCTCAGCAACGCCCAGCAGGAATCCTGAGCCAGCCTGGAGCCCACCTGTAGGCTCCAGCCAAGGACCGTTTTGTCATGGGCAGCAGCTTCGGCCAGCTCTTTCGGATCAGCACGTTTGGCGAATCCCACGGCGGCGGCGTCGGGGTGATTGTGGATGGCTGCCCGCCGCGGCTGCCGATCGATCCAGAAGCCATCCAGGCCGAACTGGACCGCCGTAAACCAGGCCAGAGCCGCATCACCACCCCCCGCAAGGAGGACGACAGGGTGGAGATCCTCAGCGGTTTGCTGGATGGGCTCACCCTTGGCACCCCGATCGCCATGGTGGTGCGCAACAAGGATCAGCGCCCCCAGGACTACAAGGAGATGGAAGTGGCCTTCCGGCCCTCCCACGCCGATGCCACCTACCAAGCGAAATACGGCATTCAGGCCCGCAGCGGCGGCGGCCGCGCCTCGGCCCGGGAAACCATCGGCCGGGTGGCCGCCGGCGCGATCGCCAAGCAGCTGCTGGCGAAGGCCCACGGCACCGAGGTGATCGCCTGGGTGAAGCGCATCCACACGATCGAGGCCAGCATCGATCCGGCCACCGTGAGCCTGGAGGCTGTGGAGGCCAACATCGTGCGCTGCCCCGACGGCGCCACGGCCGAGCGGATGATCGAGCGCATCGAGGCGATCGGGCGGGAAGGCGATTCCTGCGGCGGCGTGATCGAGTGCCTGGTGCGCAACCCGCCGCTAGGGCTGGGCATGCCCGTGTTCGACAAGTTGGAGGCCGACCTGGCCAAGGCGGTGATGTCGCTGCCGGCCACCAAGGGCTTTGAAATCGGCTCCGGTTTCGAGGGCACCCTGCTGAAAGGCAGCGAGCACAACGACGCCTTCCTGCCCAGCGAGGGCGGCCGGCTGCGCACCGCCACCAACAACTCCGGCGGCATCCAGGGCGGCATCAGCAACGGTGAGCCGATCCTGATTCGGGTGGCCTTCAAGCCCACCGCCACGATCCGCAAGGAACAACAGACGATCAACGATCGCGGCGAAGCCACCACCCTGGCGGCCAAGGGGCGACACGACCCCTGCGTGCTGCCCCGGGCCGTGCCCATGGTGGAGGCGATGGTGGCCCTGGTGCTGGCCGACCACCTGCTGCGCCAGCAGGGTCAGTGCAGCCTCTGGTGAGGAGAGCAACCATCCTTCACCACAAGCTGTGCACGTGGCCATAGGAGCGGATCTTGCTGTCGGCGCTGAGCAGGGGAATCCCCAGCTCGCGGGCCTGGGCCACCAAGAAGCGATCGGCGGGATCGGCGTGGAACGGCTCCGGCAGGCGGGTGGCTGCCACGGCCACGGCGGCATCCAGGGCTAGCAATCTCAACGCAGGATGGGAGGCCAGCAGCGCCAACCAGCGCTCCACATCAAGGCTGAGGGCAAGCCGACCCCGGTGCGCCAGCATCGCCACTTCCCAGCAGCTGATCGCCGACACCAGAAGCCCTGGTGTACCGCCCGGCTGGCCGGAGCTCTCGATCGCTGCATCGATGGCGGCCAAGGCAGTCGCTGAAAGCCGCAGGCGATCCCCGTTTGCCCACCAGATCAACGCATGGGTGTCGAGCAGGATCACGCCAGGGCTTCCCAGCCGTTCTCGCAGGCGGGCGCGAACGGGTCGTCAAAGCGCAGCACCGAGCCCCGCAACTGGTCCAGCGGGTCAGCGGCGGGGCTGGTCGGCCGATAGGGGCGCAGCTCCAGGGTGGGCCGGCCGTGATCGGTCACCACGAGCGGTTCACCGCTGGCCTCCACCTGGCGGAACAACTCCAGAGCCTGGGCCTTGAAGCGGGATTTCGAGACCTGCCGCGGCGCACCGGGCGGCAGCGGCTCAGACGTGAGATCCATGTCTGATGACCAGGGTCGTTGGCGACTTCAAAATGACCATAGTCATAAGACTAGGTCAATTCAGCAGCCGCTCGGGCCGGCAGCTGCTGGGCCTCAGCGCAGACCGGATCAACAACCGTGATCCGCTCGCGATGCCGGCCGCCACTGGGCCAGTAACTGACGAAGGGCGGCGGCGGCTTCTGGGCTGAGACTGAGGCCAGAGCCCAGGGCCACCGCATCAACGCCGGCCGCCAGCCAAGGGCGCACATCCGCAACCGCCAGGCCGCCGGCGGCGATACAAAAAGGGAGTGGGTGTCCCAAGGGAGCCGCCAGCCGCCGCCAGTAGCCGGCCCCCAACGCAGCCGCAGGGAAAAGCTTGACCAGACCGCAGCCCCAGCAGCGGGCCTGGTGCACCTCGGTGGGGCTCATCACACCGGGAATCAGCACCAGCTCCTGGGCGGCGCGGGCAACAAGCTCGCGATCCAGGATCGGCGAGACCGCGTAGGCGAAACCCGCCCGCTGGGCCGCCTCCAGAGCCGCAACCGTGCAGACCGAAGCGGCCCCGAGCAGCAAACCAGGAAAGGCGGCCAGCAGCTCGCGGCCGAGGCTGATCCAGCTGGGCTGGGGCTGCCAGGCGATCTCCACATGCCGAACCCCCAGCTGCTCAAGGGCGCTGATCGCCTCAAAAGCTTGCTGGGGGCTGGTGGGTCGTAGCACCACCAGCAGGGGCTGGCGGCGCAACGAGGCGATCAACTCGGCGGCAGAAGCAGCGATGGCGGCAGCAACAAGATCGTCAGACGTAGGCCGCCACCTGCACATCGCGGCTCATCAGGAGCTCCTGCAGCTCCTCAGCATCCACGGTCTCCTTCTCGACCAGGATCTCGGCGAGCTCATCGAGCACGGGCCGATTGGCGCTGAGCACCTCGGTGGCACGGCGATAGGCCGCCGCGACCAACTGGCCCACCTCTTCGTCGATGGCGGCGGCGGTGTCTTCGGAGAAGTCACGCTCGGCGGCGATATCGCGGCCCAGGAACATGCCCCCCTGGGCGCGGCCCAAAGCCACCGGTCCGAGCCGGTCGCTCATGCCGAAGCGGGTAACCATCTGGCGCGCCACCCGGGCCACTTGCTGCAGGTCGTTGGAGGCTCCGGTGGTCACTTCGTCTTCGCCGTAGACGAGTTCTTCGGCAACCCGACCGCCGAGCGCCACGGCCATCTGGTTCTGGAGATAGGAACGGGAATAGAGGCCCGATTCCATCCGCTCTTCGCTGGGGGTGAAGAAGGTGAGGCCACCGGCCTGACCGCGGGGAATGATGCTGATCTTCTGCACCGGGTCGTAATCGGGCATCAAGGCCCCCACCAGGGCATGGCCAGACTCGTGATAAGCGACCAGCCGTTTGCGCTTCTCACTCATCACCCGGTCCTTCTTCTCGGGGCCAGCCATGACCCGCTCGATGGCGTCGTTGACCTCATCCATCGAGATCTCGGTGAGCTGGCGCCGGGCGGCCAGGATCGCCGCCTCATTGAGGAGGTTGGCGAGATCGGCGCCGGTGAAGCCCGGCGTGCGGCGGGCCACCTTGTCGAGGTCGACATCCTTGGCGAGGGTCTTGCCGCGGGCATGGACCCCGAGGATCTGGAGGCGTCCGTTGTAATCGGGCCGGTCGACCACCACTTGGCGATCGAAGCGACCGGGACGCATCAGCGCCTGGTCGAGCACATCGGGCCGGTTGGTGGCCGCCACGATGATGATGCCGGTGTTGCCCTCGAAGCCATCCATCTCGGTGAGGAGCTGGTTGAGGGTCTGCTCCCGCTCGTCGTTGCCGCCACCGAGGCCAGCGCCACGCTGACGCCCAACGGCATCGATTTCATCGATGAAGACGATGCAGGGGGCATTTTTCTTGGCCTGCTCGAAGAGGTCGCGCACGCGGCTGGCGCCAACGCCCACGAACATCTCCACAAACTCCGAACCGGAGATCGAGAAGAACGGCACGCCGGCTTCCCCGGCCACAGCCTTGGCCAGCAGGGTCTTGCCGGTGCCCGGAGGGCCCACCAGCAGCACCCCCTTGGGGATCTTGGCGCCAACCGCGGTGAAACGATCGGGGTTCTTGAGGAAATCCACCACCTCGGTGAGCTCGAGCTTGGCGCCCTCGATACCGGCCACATCGCCGAAGGTCACCTGGGTCTGGGGCTCCATCTGGACCCGGGCCTTGCTCTTGCCGAAGTTCATGGCGGGGTTGCCGCCGCCGCCCTGGGCGCGACGCAACAGGAAGAAGAGGCCTCCGAGCAGGAGCAGGGGGAAGAGGAGGCTGCCCACGGCCTGCTGCCAGGCGGCAGGTTCGCGGCTGGGCTGCACCGCGATGTCGACGTTGTGCTCGGTGAGCAGCTTGAGCAGGTCCTTGTCGGGGGCGAGGTTGACCACGGCCCGCTGGCCGTCGTTTTCCACCACCTGGGCGGTGCCACGGTCGGGGGAGATCAGCACGCGGGAGATCTCATTGGATTGCACCGCCTCCACGAAGTCGCTGTAGCGGAGGGTGCGGGGGGCCGCCGCCGGGTCGGGCCGCTCCAAGAAGGCGGTGCCCAAGGCGATGAACACGATCACCAGGAGCGCGTAAAGGCCTGCATTGCGCCAGCGTTTTTTCAAGGCCCTCTCCGAAATGAGAACAGTAGTTACGGAATGTTAAACGGAGCGCGGTGCCCCTGGTTCAGTCTGGCCCACCGCGGCCATCGGTGGTGGCCGCTGCGGCATCAGGAGGCCTTACGCAGCACCTCCACCACGCTGCGGAAGGCGAACCATTCGGGAATCTCCTCGCCGCCGCGCAGCATCGCCCGGAACTGGGTGCCACTGAGCTTGCGCACCTGCAGGCCCCGGGCCTCGGCATGCTCGGCCGTGACGTAGCCCTCCTCCTCGGTGTAGACGAGGTTGAGCGAGGGCACCGTTTCCATGCCCAGCTCGCTGGCGTTGTCGCGGGCGAAATCCTGGGCCTCATAGGGGCCGTAGAAGTCGTCGCCGCTCAACGACGACTTGCAGCCGGCCATGTCGCGGCCGATGATGAAGTGGGTGCAGCCGTAATTCTTGCGGATGATCATGTGCTGCAGCGCCTCGCGCGGGCCGGCCATGTGCATCGAGTAGGGCAGGTAGGCCCAGCGGATGCGGGGGTTGTTGACCTCGGCCGCCAGTCGCTCGTAGGTCTGGAAGCGCACCTCACCGGCGATGTCGTCGTCCTGGGTGGGGCCGCAGGTGGGATGCACCAGCACCACGCCGGCGCTGCTGACGTTGGGGGCCTGCAGGGCGCGGGTGAAGAGTTCGTAGTGGGCGCGGTGGATGGGGTTGCGGCACTGGAAGGCCACCACGTCCTGGCCCTCCGGCAGGGTGGCGCGCACCTCGGCGGGGGTGCGGCAGGGAAACACCCGATCGGGAAGCTCGAGGCCCTGCACCCGGCCGCCCAGGTAATAGCGACCCCGCTCCGTGGCGATCATCCGCACGGCGGGATGCTCCAAGGAGGTGGTGCCGTAGCAGCCCTTGGCCTCCTTCACCTTGTCGGGTTCCCAGCGGCTCTCCACCGTGAGCACGGCGAGGTCCTGGCCGCGGTAGGTGAGCAGCAGCCGGTGGCCCACAGCGATGCTGCCGTCGTTGGTGTCGAACACGATCGGCAGACCGAACAGCAGACCACTGCTGGTGCGGTGCTGGGCCACCACCGCCTCGTAGTCCTCCTGGTGCATGAAGCCGCGCAGGGGGGAGAAGCCACCCACCACGAGCAGTTCGACGTCGCAGGCGTTGCGATCGCTGCACTCCACCACCCGGTCCACCCCGGTGCGCACCCCCTCCCGCTGGTCGGCGGGCACGGTCAGATCCACCAGGGAATCCCCATGGGGCTGGATCAGGCCGGTGCCGGTGGGAGGGGCGATCGCCATAGCCGGGGCAACGAAGAAGAGAGATGGGTGATTCTCCCAGACCGGTGCTGGCGGTGGCCGCGGGCCCCTGGCGGAGCGGCTGGGCGGGAGCGGCTGGGCGGGTCGGCCTGGGCAGCGCGCTCGGCGAGCCCCAGGTTGGAGCGCTTGGCGGAGGCACTGGAGCCCATAAAAAAGGGCCCCCGTTGGAGGGCCCTGAAGCTGGCTGATCCTTGGCCGCCGTGGCTCGGAAAGCCTTGTTGATCAGGCCTTCTCGAGCCGGCCGTAGACCTCGCCGGTGATCTTCACGTCGACGGCGGGCTTGGTGCCCATGTCGGTGTCGGAGGGTTGGATGGCGGTGAACACCCCGGAGAATTCGCCGGTTTCGGCATCCACCTTGGTGATCGAGAGATTGAGATTGCCGGTGCCATCCACGTATTGCTTGATGGTTTCGTTGCGCAGCTTCTCGTCGTCGCCGGCGGGCACCAGACCCATGGCGCTGCTGTAGCCGGTGGTGAGGCCGCGGCCCTTGGGATCGAGGAAGTTACTGGTGCGGTAGCTGGGGGCGCGATAGGGGCCGCTGAAATCCGTGCTGGTATTGAGGGCACCGCCGGAGGAGGTGGCCACCAGCTCCTTGGTGGAGAAGGTGAAGGGCACCTCCTCACCACCGGGGAGCAGCACCGTGACGGGCTGGAAGTCGATGCCACCGAGCTCGGTGAAGGTGAGCTTGTCGCCGTCGACCTTCAGATCGCCATAGACCTGATCAAGGCTGGAGGTGAAGCGGGTGAGGATCTTGCCGGCCACGAACTGGGCCTCTTGGCGCTTGTTGGCAGGCTCACCCTTGACGAAAACTTCAGAAGGGTGGAGGCAGATCTCGCGCAGCTGGTAGCTGGCGGAGCCATCGAGGCTGATCGAGCCGCGGGCGGAATCGGGCAGGGAGGGGCAGTCGTTGGCCTTGCCGGTGTTGACGATGTCGTCGTAGGTGGTGCTGGACCGATCAAGGGCCTTGGCGCCGCCGCTGCATGCGGTGACCAGGGTCAGGCACAACGCCAGCACGAGAGCCAGCAGGGGACGAAAACGCATGGGGAGACGCCGCAGAGACGGACAAGAACTGGGCTGGCCGGGATCCTACCGGTGCAAAACGCCCACACCTGATAGCTTGCCCAGGCTCTCAACAACCTGTATGAGAGAGCCCCATGGCACCTTCCGACTTCGGTTCCCTGCCAGACCACGCCGCCGCCGCCGGCAAGGGTGATGGGCCCGGGACGGCCAATCGTCCGGGGGAGGCCGAACTAGCCGCCTTAGCGGCCCTGGCCGAAAGCCTGGCCGACGATCCCGCCGGCCTGCTCGATCTGCTGCGGCGGCTGGAGCAGCTGCACCGCTCGATCCAGGACGGACCCTTCCGCTCCAGCCTCCCCGCCGATCGCCACCGCCTCTTCCAGCTGCTGGAAGCGATGGAGGACAGCGGCGGCTGGCCCTACATCCCGCGCCTGCAGTTGCGCACCTTTATGGATCTGATGCAGCGGGAGGCTCCGCTGGAGGCCGCCCAGCCGGGGCAATCCCAACCGGTGGGCTAACGGCACCCAGGGCGGTGAGCAGCCGGTGGGCCATGGCCAGCTTGGAGGCGCTCTCCAGGCGGGTTTCAACCCCGCCGGGGGCCAAAAGCCAACCCGCGTTGGTGGGGGAGCCGAAGCCGCAGCCAGGTTGGTCGATCGGATTGGCGAAGAGCAGATCACAGCCCTTGCGCGCGAATTTGGCCCGTACCGGCTCCAGATCAAGCCCGCTATAGGCCGCAAAACCAAGGATCGCCTGGCCGGGAGGGCGGCGCGCCACCAAGCCGGCCAACAGGTCGGGCACGGGCTCCCAGCCACCGCTCAGGGCCGCCTCGAGCTCCTGCTTGGGGAGCTTGTCGGCCCGGGGGGCGGCCCGACGGTGGTCGGCCACGGCGGCGGCCATGGCGATGGCGGTGGCAGTGCGCTGCAGGGCCAACAGCGCCGCCTCCAGCTCGGCGGCGGTGGCGATCGGATGGCAGCGCAACCCCTCCAGCAGGGCCGCCGGCGCCGTGAGCGGACCGTGGACCAAGTCCACCTCGGCCCCCCGCAGCAGGGCGGCCTGGGCCAGGCAC
>JBAXOO010000030.1:0-9742 GCA_037133235.1 Cyanobium sp. ELA507 | reverse complement strand
CTTCAGTCGTCGTAGACGCGGCAGTTGATGTCGGAGGGGTTGAGGTCACAGAACACCTCGAAGGGAGACGGGGCCTCGGCCTCCTCGGGATGGCGCTGCTGGAAGGCCTCCAGTTCCCTGATCTGCTGCTCGATCTTGGTGGCGATCGCTTGCTCTCCTTTGGCTTGGGCCTCGGCGAGGGCGGAGCGATAGGTCTGGAGCTGGTCTCCGATCGTGGCCATGGCACACAGCCCCAGCCGGGGCCCAATGGGCCCGGCGAATGTAACCCTGCCGGATCCTTCGTCGGGGCAAGGGACCCGGAGATCCGTGGGCAAAGTCTGACGCTATCGCTGTGTTCAGGTATTTCTACCCATCCGGCGGTGCAACCTCCTGTCGGTGTCAGTGAAAAGGGCAGGGTGGCAGTGTGGTGCGACCCGCAGGTTGGAATCGATGGCCGACGCTCCCTATCTCGTGGCCCTGGCCCTGGTGGAGTTTGGGGGCAAGCGCGCCCTGCCGCTCACCGGAAAATCCCAGACATCCAGCGCTGCCGAGGCCCTCGATCCCGGCGAAGACGGTCGCACCCTCGCTCTGGAGCTGCTGCTGCGCCTGTGGCAACGCAGCGAGGAGGGGCCTCTACAACGGGCCGCTGGAGAAGCGAGCCTGCTGCTGATGGAACTTCCGATGGAGCTGATGAGCGAACAGTTGCCGCTGCTCAAGGCGAATTGGATCGCGGGCGGTGAGACGGCGGCGTTGCTCACCAGCCTGGAGGGCCTGGCGAATAGAGCCTGGCGAATCACGATCGCCAAGTATGAGCCGGTCAGCTTCGTCGCCTGGCCTTGATCGGCCATTGGCCAAGTCACCATTGGGTGAGGATCAGGGCGCCTGCTGACGCATCGTCTCACCTCGTCCATTGCTGATCGAGTCCAACGGCGATGTCGAAGAAAAGGAGCTCTTCGAGATCCAAACCAACAGGCCCACGAGCTCCGCAGGGCGCGTAACAATTCATGAATAGAATAGACCAGGCCAGGAAGCATGGCTATTAAGCAGAAGCCCCCTGCGGAGGAATGCACCATGGGTACCTTATACGAGAAAACCCAGAATAAAAGTCACCAGATCTTGATTCACGGCTTACTGCTCGTCATGGTTGGTTTGGTGTGGGGTTTTGTGGTGCCGCACACGCTATTTCCGCGGTTGGCACTCGGCGCCCACATCCAATTTGTGACCAACGGCCTTTTGTTCATCGTCATGGCGGCCTTGTTACTCAAGCTGCCGCACAGCGTCGGCCCTAGATCCGCCACAGTGATGCTTCTAGCGGCGTGGCTGACCTGGCTGATGGCCCTATCGGAGGCCGCCAATGCCTGGTGGGGAACCACCCAAATGCTCCCCATCGCGGCGGCCCAAGCGGGCGCAACCGGTGGAGCGGCCTGGCAGGAGTTGGTGGTGATGCTGACGCACATTGTTGCCGGCCTCAGTTTGGTGGTTGCCTGGGGACTTCTGGTCGCAGGCTTTCTGAGGAAGCCCTTCGTTGCAGGAAATCCCGCGACCTAGGTCCTTGGTCGATTCGACCCCAATGCCAAGCCAATCGCGGCAGGATGACCCCAAGAGAATTCGGCAAGCATGGCCCTGCTGCCGGCCAGCCAATTCAGCCAGCGCTCACAGTGGTGGGCAAACCGGCCATCACCGGATCCTGGTCGGCGCTCTTCTTTGACTGGTACATCGCCCGGTCCGCGGCCTGCATCAGGGCATCGATGTCGGCTCCGTGTTCGGGCCAGCGGGCGATGCCGATGCTCACCGAAATCTGCACCGTCTCGCTGCCATGCAAGCCCGTGAAGGGCAGCCTCAATTCGGCCTGGATGCGTTGGGCCAGGGCCATCAGCGTTTCGAAATCCGGTGCCTGGGGCAGCATCAAGATGAATTCGTCGCCCCCCTGGCGGCAGATGGTGTCGGTCTTGCGCAGGAAGGCCTCCAGACGACGGCTGACGGCGATCAAGAGTTGATCACCGACGTCGTGGCCGAAAGTGTCGTTCACGGCTTTGAATCCGTCGAGATCCATGAACATCAGAGCCACCATGTAGCCGTAGCGCTGGGCCATGGCGAGGGCCTGCTGCAGTCGGTCCACCAGCAGGGTTCGATTGGCCAGGCCGGTGAGCGCATCGTGGGTGGCCTGGTGCAGGATCGCCTGCTGCTCCGTGTAGCGCGCGGTGATGTCTTGATACATCGCCACGTAATGCAGCGGTCGCAGCTGCTTGTCGGTCACCGTGGTGATGCTGAGGTCGTGCAGGCGGACCGTGCCATCTTTGCAACGGTTCCAGATCTCCCGGTGCCAGCTGCCCTCCTGGCGAAGCTCCTCCCAGAGTTGCTGATAGAAACTGTCGTCATGTTTGCCGGAGCGCAGAACACGCAGTGACTTACCGCGCAGATCGATATTGGTGTAGCCGGTGAGTTGGGTGAAGCTCTGATTCAGCGATAGCACCAACCCTTCGGGATTGCTGATCACCACCCCCTGCACCGTGCCCTCGAACACGGCCGAGGCAATGGCCAGCTCATCTGCCGCTTCCGACACCTGATCGAGAGCCTTCACTGTGCGGCGATGGCTCTGCAGAAGTTCACGGCTCACCAGGGCGGCCAAGGCCGAGATCAGGCCGCCCACCAGCAGGATCAAGGCCTGGCTCCAGTGCAGGCCATCGGGTCCCGGTAACGCCCGGGTGAGCTGCACGCCCACCAGCCAGCTGCGCCCGCCCACCGTGATCCGCTGGTAGTTGGGATCGCTGAGCTTCCGGGTTCCGAAGCTGTCCGTCGGGTCATAGAGCCGCCCAAAGCGGCTCGGTCGCACCCCGTCGAACAGCAGCACCGTGGAACCCTGCAGGTTGGGGTTGTTGATGCCCCGCAGTGTGGCCTCCATCAGCTCGTCGATGCGGATCGGGCAGTCTGCCCAGCCCCAGACTTGCCTCAAAGGGTTGTCTTGGGAGGGGAGCAGGGCCTGGCGATCACGGCGAATCAGCATGTAAAGGATCGCCCCGGGCGCGTTATCACCTTGCGCGTTCTGCGCCAGTTCCAGCCTGGCGGTGAGCACAGGGTTACCGCTTTGGGCGGCCTCGATCAGGGCCTGCCGGCGAATCGGTTCGCTGAGCAGGTCGAAGCCGATGGCTCTTCTGTTGCGCTGATCCATCGGCTGGATCACCTCGATCGGCGCATAGGCCGCCCGGCTACCAGCGGGGCGGATCTCCACGGCCTGGCCGTAGCTCGCCGTGAGCTTGGCTTCGAAGCTGGCCTTCTCGTCCTGAGGCACATAGCGGGCATAGCCCAGCCCCAGGCTTCCCTGCGGCAACTGCCCGGCGTTGCGCAGATCATCAACGTATTGGCGGAAGCTGTCCGGGCTGAGGGAGCCGCTGGCTTCCGCCATGGCACTGATGCCAGCCACGCTGGCGCTCAAGGCACCCAGGCGCGTCACCAGGGCATCGGCGACGTCGTCGAGCAGGGCGAGCTCGGACTGCTCGTGGTAGCGGCGATTGAACAGGATGTTCTGGAGGCAGATGCCCGTGGTGATCAGCAGGCCCAACCCCAGCACTGCCAAGGGCAGCTGGTCGATCCGGCGGCGTGAAGGGCTCTTGGTTGGAGAAGCGGGTGCCGTGGGTGTGGCTCTTGCTGGCATGGGTTTCGCTCAGCGCAGGGCCGCAGCCGCGCGCTCCAGCAGCAGCTTGAGGTCGGTGGCCTCTCCTGGCGCTGGCGTGATCACCACCCGCAGCCGCAAGGGTGGCGCCACCGCCTGCAGATCCCGCTCCAGGTCGTTGAGCCGTTGCTCCACCGCGCTGCCATCCGGCCAGATCAGACTGAATTCGCCGCCACCGCTGCGGCCCGCCAGGCCGGTTGCACCAGCATGGCGGCGACAGACGCCGGCGATCCGCTCAAGGCGCTGATCCACCTGGCTGGCGCCATCGGCCTGGGCATTGAGCTGCCGGAGCCCTGCCAGCGCAATGGTGACCAGAACAGGGGTGCGCCCCTGCAACAGCGCCTTCTGAAGCACCGGCTCTCCTTCCGCCAGCAAGGCCTGGCGGTTCAGCACCGCGGTGAGCGAGCACAGCCGTGCCTGGCGCAGATGGTTGATCTCATGCATGGCCATGGCGCTGAACTGCGCCAGCAGCTCCTCCTGGTACGGCGTCAGCAGGTGGGGCTGGCGGTCGATCACGCACAGGGTCCCCAGTCGCTGGCCGGCATCGGAGATCAGCGGTGCGCCGGCATAGAAGCGGATCTTGGGATCCCCCTGGACCAGGGGGTTGTCGTGGAAGCGGCTGTCCTGCAGGGCATCCGCCACCACGAACACCTGATCGCTGCGGATGGCGTGATGGCAGAAGGCCACATCCCGCGGCGTTTCGCGGGCCTCCAGGCCCTGCCGGCTGAGGAACCACTGGCGGTCGCGGTCCACCAGGGAGATCAGGGCGATGGGCGTGCCGAGGATCTCAGCCGCTAGGGACACGATTCGATCGAGCTGGGCATTGCTCGGCCCATCGAGAATGCCGTGGGCGTAAAGGTCGCTGAGGCGCTCGTTTTCTGAATGGGGGGATGATCCGCCGCTCCCGGCTCCGGCCTGCGGATCTGCATCAGCCGTCATGCATCCCGATGCTTTGAGGTGAGGCTAGGCCAGGGATTGGCAAAAGAAAACCGCCTGGGACGCTGCATTGTTTGCCTTCCTCGCGCCAATTGCCGACCAAAGCCAGCCGCCGAGATTCCGATCCTGGCCCTGCAAGGTCGCGAGAGAATCCATCGACAATCGGGCCTACCGCCGCCTGCCATGGGAAGGTTCGACCAACCGACGCGCCGCCGCCGCCGCCGAGCTGCTCCGATCCGCTCGCGCCAGGCCGCGCCTTCAAGCCGGCCGGCCCGCTTCTGGCCTGGTATCGCCGTGGTCGGCCTGCTACTGGTCACCGCCATGATCCTGGTGTTCAACCAGCAGCATTCCGGCGATCCCCTCAAGGTCCGCAGGGAACTGCGCAAGTTCTGAACGGCGGAAGGCCCGGCAGCTGATCAGCGGGTTGCCGGCGGTGCCACCCAAGCTGCATCGATGATGGGAAGAGAAGGGCAGGGCAGAAGCCGTGGTGATCGACGCTGAAGCAGTCTTGAACTTCTGGTTCAACGACACCCGCCCCAGCCAGTGGTTCGGCAAGGATCCAGCGTTTGATGCGCTGCTACGGGAGCGTTTCCTGAGCGTTACCCGCCAGGCCATCGCCGGCGAGCTGGAACCCTGGAGCGAAACACCACAGAGCGGCCTGGCGCTGGTTCTGCTGCTCGATCAATTCCCCCGCCAGCTCTGGCGCGAGTCGGCCATGGCCTTTGCCGGTGATGGGCCGGCCCTGGTCCTGAGCCAGCAAGCGCTGGATCGGGGCTGGGTGGAGGCCGAAGCCGAGCAACCGCGGCGGCAGTTCTGGCTGATGCCGCTGATGCACAGCGAGGAGCTGGCGGTGCAGGAGGCGGCCCTGCCGCTGTTCCGAGAGTTCGTTGACGCCCGAACGGCCGACTTCGCCCGCCGCCACCGGGATGTGATCGCCCAGTTCGGGCGCTTCCCCCACCGCAATGCGGCCCTGGGGCGACTCTCGAGCGCCGCGGAGGTGGCCTTTCTGCAAACGCCGGGGTCCGGGTTTTGAGCCAGGCCGTGGAGCGGCGTTGGCCAGCCCGGCAGGACCGTCAGTAGGACGCTGCGTGCCGACGACAGAGCTCTTCCGGACTCTGGGACTCGGCGAGCTCCTGCTCCAGGCGCTTGAGGTCGAGGTAGGACCTCCGCATGGGCTCCGGCATCCAGGCGCTGGCGATGGGATCGCTCTCCAGGGCCTTCAGTGCCTCGGTGAGGGTGGCGGGCAGGGGCACGATGCCCAGGTCGCGGCGTTGGTCTTCGCTGAGGTTTGCCGGGTCGTCATCGCAGGCGGGGGGAAGGGGCAAAGCCCGCCGCACCCCCGAAAGGCCGGCCTGGATCAGGGCGCCCACGATCATGTAGGGGCTGGCGGTGGCGTCCCCCGGCCGGTACTCCAGGTTGAAGCCCCGTGCCTGGCGCTCTGGATCGCGCGCCGCTGCAGGGCAGATCCGGATGGCGGCCTCCCGGTTCTGGATCCCGAAGCTGCCGTGCTCGGATCGAAGGTGACATTGCTGCCATCGGCATCGGCAAAGCTGAAGTGCAGGTGGGCCCCATTGCCCACGGCATCGAGGCGGGGCTTGGGGGAAAAGGTGGCCCGCATCCCATGCCAGCGGGCCACCTCGCGGATGACCTCGCGGGTCAGGATCGCCCGATCGGCGGCGGCGAGGCCCATGGCCGGCGCGGTGGTGACCTCGTACTGGAGGTAGCCATATTCCGGCTCCACCGTCTCGGGCTCCAAGCCGGCCTGGGTGAGGGCATCGGCGAGATCCGCCGTGAACCGGGGTGCCACCCGCAACGCCTCCACCGAGAACGGGGGAGCGGGGGTGATGGTGTCGGTGATCAGGGTGAACTCATGCTCAAAGGCACCGATGAACCGCAGCCCAAACACCGACTCCAACGCAGCGAGGGCCTGGCGCGCGAAGCCCCGCGTGCAGCACTCCCAGGTGGTGCCATCGGGGTAGCGCGAATCGCACAGATAAAGGTCGAACGGGGCCCGGCCGTCGTAGGCCGGCAGGACAACGTGGGCGGAGGGGTCGGGCACTTGGCGCACCTCGGCCATCGGACCCCAGGGGTTGGGCGCGAGCTCCGCGAAGGGCGTGAGCGCCTGGCCCGCAACGGCCCAGCCAAGGCCATGCTCCAGCCGCGCCTCGAGCTGGTGGGTCGGCACCGCCCGGCAGCGGATCAGCCCGACGTAATCACTCCAGCCGAGCATCGTGATGCCGTGGGTGGCGCCGTGAGCCATGCCAATCCCCATCCATGGATGGGGACAGATTCGCACCAACGCTCAAGCAGGCCCGTATCGAAGCGGCCCAACCGTGTCTCCGCAGAGGATCGTTAGGGAGCCGCCTTAGCGGCTGGCGCGGGGCTGGGGGCAACGGAGGCCCCCGGCCGCAGCGCCTCCAGCCGCAGCCGATCGGCTGCTGTGAGCTGGGCCGAAGCCGGCGGTGGCTGGTAAGGGCTTGGGTCGGCCGTGGTGCTGAACAGGCCGAACATCGGGGCCGCCAAGCCATCGCCCAGGTTGAGGGGATCAAGTCCGAAGATCAGCTCGATCGTGCGCAGCAGGCTGAGCTGGTCGTAGCGGTCGCTCACTAGGGCACCCCGCTTCACCATCGGCCCCGCCGCCAGGGCCACGGTGCGGGTGGCATCCACATGATCGGGGCCGTTCTGGGCGTCGTCCTCGATCACCAGCACCAGCGTGTCGTTCCAGATCGGGCTACGCGAGAGGGTGGCCACGATCTCTCCGAGGGCGGCGTCGTTCTGGGCCAGGAGCTGGCGGGGCGAGGCGAAGCCGGGGTTGGCGCCGGCGGTGTGGTCGTTGGGCAGCCAGATGTAGTGCAAGGGTGCCACCCGGCCGGCGGCGAGCTGGCGTTGGAAATCGCGCTTCCAGATCGCCACCCGCTCCAGATCGGAGATGGCCAGGTTGTAGGCGGGGTAAGCGAAGGCGTAGTGGGCCAGGAAGGCGGCAAAGCGCTGCCGCAGCACGGTGTCGCCAGCCAGGGCATGGGCGAGGCTGCGGTCGCCGGTGAACACCTCCGACACCAGGGTGCGTGCCTGGTCCTGAGCCAGCAGGGCCTCGATCGCGGCGGAGTCGCCGCCCACCGCCTCGAAACCCGCCATCCGCTCGCTGAACGCCTTGCCGCGGTCGCTGCGCTGGGAGAGCTCCAGAGTGCGGGCGTAAAAGCGCCGCACCAGGGGGCTGGCGGGGCCATAACGCTCCACCAGCAGCCGATAGGCCTCGGTAAAAAGGTAGTAGGGCTCGCCATAGATGCGGTAATCGACCCCCTTCGCCTCCAGGGCATTCCAGAGGTAGTTGGGTGAGAAGGTGGCGGGCACCAGGCCGAAGGGATAGCCGCTGTAGCGGCCTGAGTAGCTGAGGTTGGCGAGCAGTTCGAGGAAGGGGCTGGCGTAGCCGCTGGTGGTGAAGCTGTGCCCCAGCACGCTCACTTCACCGTTCACGAACACGTTGTCGAGGGTCACGAACTGATGGGCCAGGGCGTGGTGGTTGGGGGTAATGGCCTCGCCAAACACCGCCAGGGCCGGATCGCCATTGCCCGGCTTGAGATCCCCCAGCACCTGGTCGTAGGTGCGGTTTTCTTTCACGATGTAGATCACATGCTTGATCGGCAGCCGGAAGCCCTGCTCCGGACCCACCAGGGGATTGCCGCGGCGCACGGTCTCGGTCCAGCCGGCCAGCTGGGCATCGATCCGTGCCTTGGGAAGGATGCCGGCGCTGCCCTGCAGGAGGGCCAGCACGTATTGGTCGCCCTTGGGCCCGCGGGGGTTGGGACGGCGGGGGTGGATCCCCTTGGCGCTGAGGCTCAGCAGCCAGGGACCGTGGCTGAGCACCCGGGTGGGGTACCAGCCGGTGGGGATGTAGCCCAGGTGGGTGCCAGCGAAGCGATCCAGCACCGCCACGGCGTTGATGTCGGCCTGGCTCACGTAGAGGCGGTTGCCGTCCACGGCGCAGGAGGTGGGGGAACTGCCGAAGCGAAATCCGCGGAAACGCAGGTCGATGGGGGGGAGAAGCCGATCGGTGCGGCTGTCGATCACCGTGAGGCTGTCGCTGCCACCGCTCACCCCATAAAGCAGCGATCCATCGGTGCAGAACCCTGCTGGAATCCGTCCCATCGGCAGGCGGCTGAGCAGGTGCAACTTCCGGTCGTAGACCTGCACCTGGTGCTCGCCCAGGCTGGCCACGTAGAGCTTGCCGCCCAGCACCTGGATCGCGGTGGGGAAGAGCAGACCAGCGCTTTCTCGCTCGATCCGGCCGGTGCTGGTGTTGAGGATGGCGAGCCGGCCAGCGCCATCGGCGGCAGCGGGTGGCCGCGCCATAGCGCCTGCCGCTTCAGCCTTCACTTCCCCCTTCACTTCCCCCTTCGTTTCGCCCTTCGTTTCGCCCTTCGCTTCAACCTTCGTTTCGCGCTCCTCGCCGCCCCGCTCCAGCCTGCCGAGCGCAGCACCGCCCCGGGGAGCCACCAGGTAGCCCACCACCACATGCTCCTGGTCGAGGGCCGCCACCGGCCCGCCATAGCCCTCCAGCGCGTAGCTCCGCACCGGCTCGAAGGCGGCATTGAAGCGGTGCAGGCGCCGCCCGAAACCGCCGCTGATGTAGAGGTCGCCATCGAGGCCCACGGCGGCGCTGGGGTACAGGGCCGGGATCGCCAGGGTGCGCTCCACGACGCCGCTGGCCGGATCCAGCACCGACACGGTCTGGGGATCCTTGCCGGTGTGGCCGGCGTTGAGCACCACCAGGCGGTTCTGGTAGATCAGCCCCTCAAAGGGCAGGCGACCCACTGCCACCTGTTGACCCGCCGGAGCGAGGGCCCAGCCATTCGGCAGCGGCAGGGTGGTGGGCAGGATCCGGCCGGCCTGGCGCTGCTTGACATAGGCCAGCAGCGCCCCGTAGCCCTGGCGCCCCGAGGCCTCCCAAATCTCGCGGTTGAGGTCGTCCTCGTCGCCGGGGGTGTCGAACACCGTGCCGCGCTGGGCAACGGCGGCAGGGCGGTGATGACCGATCGAGGGCGGGGCCGGCTTGCTGGTTTCAATGGCCCGCCCCCCTGGCGCCCAGGTGGCGGCGATCAACAGGCTGAGCCCAAGGGGGGCAAACGGGGGGCTCCAACGGTTGAGCACGGGCTGGGC
>JBAXOO010000029.1:0-9744 GCA_037133235.1 Cyanobium sp. ELA507 | reverse complement strand
TCATCGCGTTCCAGAGCAGGGGAATCGCGGCGGAGGGCAGCTCCAGGCGGGTGAACCGCTGCCAGCGGGAGAGGCGGTAGAGGGTGGTGGCCTCGCCCAGCTCCTTCGGCACCGTGCGCAGCGATTGATAGAAGGAGAAGGTCATGTTCCACACCTGGCTGGTGAAGATCGCGAAGATCGACGCCGCCTCCAGGCCCAGCAAGCTGCCTGGGAAAAGAGCAATGAAACCGGTGACCGTGATCGAAAGGAAGCCGAGCACCGGCACCGACTGAAGGATGTCGAGCAGGGGCACAAGCACCCGCTCGGCGCGGCGGTTGTGGGCCGCAACCCAGCCGTAGATCAGGGTGAACAGGAGGGAGGCCGCCAGGGCGATGAACATCCGCAGGGTGGAGCGGGCGGCGTAATCGGGGAGGTGGCGCGGATCCAGCGACACCGTGGGGCTGACGTCCGGCGGGTGGAAGCTCACCATCGCCTCGGTTCCCACGTGCGCGATCACCGCCAGAAGGGCCAGCACCCCCAGGATCACGGCCAGATCCGGCAGCCCGAAAGCACCACTCCGACGGAGCACCTCCGGCTCCGGCAACGGTTTCATGGCCCACCACTTGATGAATCGAACTGTAGGTAAGGACCCAGGTGTTGCCAGCGACAAGGACCCACCCCGGCCGGGCCGGCCAACCCGTCCAGCCTGCCGGTGTGTCGCAGCACACCGCTGGGGCCCCCTGGCCTCCAGCCAGCCTCGGTAAGCTCCGGCCACGGCTGATCAAGGGAATCCCCATGCCAGCGGAACCGGATCAGGCCGGCCGGCCCGAACGGCCGCCGGTGGGGTCGGCAGGGTGGATTGGTGGGGAGATGGCTCCGGCGAAGGAGGGAGCAGTGAAGGAAAACCTCAACGGGCCATCACCCCAGGAACTGACGGGCGCCCCCCCCGGACGGCGTTGGCCTGGTGCTTCGCTGTGGCGCCGCATCCCGCCCCCTTGGCGGCCGCTGCTGCTGCTGGCCCCGATCGCTGCGGCCCTGGTGCTACGCGGCCTGCAAAACAGCGCTCCTGCCCCAAACCGCCGCCCCCCACCGTTGGTGGAAACCGCGCCGGTGGGCCGGGGCCTGATGGAGGTCCGCTACCCCGTGAGCGCCGAAGTGCGGCCTCTCGTGTCGGTGGAGGTGCGGCCCGAGGTGAGCGGCACGATCCACCGCGTCTACTTCCAGGAGGGCACGGAGGTCCGGCGCGGTGATCCGCTCCTGCTGATCAACCCCACCCCCTATCAGGTGGCCGTGGACCAGGCCCGGGCCAACACCAGCCGGGCCCTGGCCAGGGTGGGCGAGGCCAAAGCCCAGCGGCGCCTCGCCGAAGCCCAGCTGCACCTGGCCAGCGACCGGGCCCGCCGCTATGTCGGCCTGAGCCGCCAGGGTGCCCTCAGCCGCGACGACGAGGACAATTACCGCACCCAGGAGCAAGTGGCCAAGGCCAACCTGGCCGCCCTCGAAGGCGGCGCAGCCAGTGCCGAGGCGGAGCTCGCCGCCGCCCGCGCCGCCGAAGCCGCCGCCCGCCTCAACCTCGACCACACCCTGGTTCGCGCCCCAATCAGCGGTCGCATTGGCCAGCAGCGCATCAACCTGGGCAACCTGGTGCGCGAACAGGAAGCCAAACCGCTGGTAGTGATCAACCAGACCAACCCCCTCGATGGGGTGTTCGGCATTCCCCAGCGTTGGCAGGACCAGGTGCGGGTGGGCCAGAGCCTGCGGATCGATGGCCATCCCGGCCTGGAAGGTCGGATCGTGTCGCTCGACAACACCACCAATGCCAACACCGGCACCGTGATGGCCAAGGCAAGACTGGAGGGCAACACGACGGGCCTAACGCCCGGCGAGAACGTGAATGCCAGCCTCCTGGTGAGCCGCCTCGAAGGTGCCCTGCTGCTGCCCACCCGGGCGGTGCAAATGGGCCAGCAGGGGCCGTTTGTTTATGCCGTGCGCCAGGGGCGCGCCGCCCTGGTGCCAGTGAAGGTGCTGGCAAGCGATGGTGCCCGCAGCGCCGTGGAGGCCTCCTTGCAGGCCGGCGAGGCGGTGGTGGTGGCGGGGCAGTTCTCACTGGTGCCCGGCGGGCGGCTGCGCACGGCGGCCGATCGCCGGGGCGAGCGGGGTGGCGGCGGCGCAGACCGGCCCGAATCCGGCGCTACCGGTGGCCACCGGGCACGGCCCCAGCCACAACCATGAACCTCTCCGCGGCGGCGATCCGCCGGCCGATCGCCACCCTGCTGCTCAGCCTCGCCCTCGTGCTGGCGGGCCTGGTGGGCTACGGCCAGCTGGCGATCAGTGATCTGCCCAACATCGATTTCCCCACCCTCCAGGTGAGTGCATCCCTGCCGGGGGCGGATTCGGAAACCATGGCCAGCGCCGTGGCCCTGCCCCTGGAGCAGCAATTCTCCAGCCTGCCGGGCCTGGCCAGCGTGACCTCCAGCAGCACCCAATCGAGCAGCCAGATCACCCTGCAATTCGACCTCAATCGCGACATCGACGCCGCCGCCCAGGACGTGCAGACCGCGATCTCCCAGGCCCAGCGCCAGTTGCCCGCCGGCATGCCCACGCCCCCCTCGGTGCGCAAGGTGAATCCGGCCGAGCAGCCGATCCTCTACCTGGTGCTCACCTCCTCGGTGCTGCCGCTATCGGAGGTGAACAGGGCGGCGGAAATTCAGATCGCCCAGCGCCTCTCGATGCTCAGCGGCGTGGCCCAGGTGAACATCTTCGGGGCCCAGAAATATGCGGTGCGCGTGAAGATCAGACCCCAGCAACTGGCGGCGCGGCAGCTGGGGGTCAACGACGTGGTGAAGGCCGTGCAGAGTGGCAACTCCACAATCCCGGCCGGCACCCTCTACACCCCCAACCGCACCTACGCGATCCGCGACAACGGCCGCCTGCTCGATGCCGCCGCCTTCTCGGAACTGGTGGTGACCTACCGCGACGGCGCCGCCATCCGCCTGGCCGATGTGGCCGAGGTGAGCGACAGCGTGGCCAACGAACGACTGGCCAGCCGTTACAACGGCGTGCGCTCGATTGTGTTGGCGGTGCAACGCCAACCCGGCAGCAATGCGGTGGAGATCAACGAACGCATCCGCGCCATGCTGCCCGAACTGCGGCAACGCATCCCGGCGGCAATCAGCATCAAGGTGCTCTACGACCGCTCCGAAACCATCCGTGCCGCCATCGATGACGTGCAGCACTCCCTTCTGCAAAGCGTGCTGCTGGTAGTGGGGGTGGTGGTGCTGTTCCTGGGCTTTTCCACCACCGCCCTGATCCCCGGTCTGGCGATCGCGGTGTCGCTGATCGCCACCTTCGCCGTGATGGCCCTGCTGGGCTATTCGCTCGACAATCTCTCACTGATGGCCCTCACCCTGAGCGTGGGCTTTGTGGTGGACGATGCGGTTGTGATGGTGGAGACGATCGCCCGGCTGCAGGAGGAGGGGTTGGATCGGCGCACGGCGGCCCTCAAGGGGGCTGAGGAAATCACCCCCACGATTGTGTCAATGACGCTGTCGCTGATCGCGGTATTCCTGCCGATCCTGCTGATGGGGGGACTGCTGGGCCGGTTATTCCGGGAATTCGCCATCACCTTGAGCGTGGCCATCCTGTTTTCGGGCCTGGTGGGACTCACGCTTACGCCGATGCTGAGCGCGAGGTTCCAGGCCGCCCCCGCCGCGCATGGTGTGGATGGCGCCAACGGCCTAAGCGGCGGCCCAAGCAACGCAAAAGGCAAAGCGGAACTTCTTCAGCCGGCGGTGCCGCAGGGATTGCTCTTGCGCTGGCGGGGGCTCGCCCGCCAGGCCGAGCGCTGGCTGCAGCGGCTGATCGGCGGCTTCAACGCCCGCTTCGACCAGCTGGCCCGCTTCTACGAGCGTTCCCTGGCGGAGGCCCTGCGCCATCCCCGCCCCACCCAGACCCTCTCGCTGCTGCTGGTGCTGCTGAGCCTGGTGTGCTTTCAGCTGATCCCCAAGGGCTTTATTCCCGATGCCGATACCGGCCAGATCACGGTGAGCACCCAGGCGGCCGAAGGGGTGAGCTTCGCCGAAATGGCCCGGCTGCACGAAAAGCTCAGCCGCAAGGTGCGCGCCAATACGGCGGTGGAGGCGGTGAACAGCACGATCGGCCAGGGCGGGCCCAACCCCTCAGCCAGCAACGGCCGGCTGTTCGTGAAGCTCAAACCCCGCCATGAGCGCCGCCAATCGGCCCAGGAAGTGGTGCGCAGCCTGCGCCGCACGGTGAATGCGGTGCCGGGCCTGCGGGGCTTCGCCAAGCTGCCGGCGGCGGTGAACATCGGCGGCACCAGCAGCCGGGCGAAGTACCAGTTTTCGCTGCAGACCCCGGAGCTCGCCGACCTGGTGCGACTCAGCCGCACCCTCCAGGCCAGCCTGCGGGACATCCCCGGCATCAGCGAACTCAACAACGACCTGCTGGCCTCCAACCCCCAGCTGGACCTGCGCATCGACCGCGACCGGGCCGCCGCCCTGGGGGTATCGGTGGCGGATGTGCAAGCGGCGCTAGCGGCCAGCTATGGCGAGGGCCAGATCTCCCAGATCCTGCGCAGCGATGGCCAGTACCCCGTGCTGGGGGGGGTGGTGGCAGCCGACCAGAGCAGCCAGGCCGACCTCGACAAACTCGCCATCCGCAGTCGGGAAGGAAGCCTGGTGCCCCTCTCCTCCCTCACCCAGGTGGCCGAATCGGCCGGCTTGGTGGCGGTGAATCACACCGAGCAACTGCCCTCCGCCAACTTCTCCTTCAACCTGCAGGCCGGCCAGTCGCTCGATCGGGTGACCAAGGAGATCCGGCGGCGAGCGGAGCCGCTGCTGCCCGCCGGCAGCTCCCTGGACTTCCAAGGTGACGCCAAGGTCTTCGCGCAGTCATTCAGCGGACTTGGCTGGTTGCTGTTGGTTTCGGTGCTGGTGATCTATGCAGTGCTGGGGATCCTCTACGAGGACCCCATCCATCCGCTCACGGTGCTCACCAGCCTGCCGCCTGCGGCGGTGGGGGGCCTGGCGATGCTGATTCTCTGCAACGCCGAGCTCAACATCTACGGCTTCATCGGCCTGATTCTGCTCATTGGCCTGGTCAAGAAGAACGGCATCATGATGGTGGATGTGGCCAACCAGGCCCGCCTGCGCGGCGCCGACCCCACCAGCGCGATCCGCCAGGCCTGCGCCCTCCGCTTCCGGCCAATCATGATGACGACCGCCGCTGCCATCCTCGGCACGCTTCCCCTGGCCCTGGGTTTCGGTGCCGGTGGTGATGTGCGGCAGTCGCTGGGTCTGGTCGTTCTGGGCGGTCTGCTGGTGTCCCAGCTGGTGACCCTCTATGCCACGCCGGTGTTCTTCGTGGCGGCGGAGCGCTTCGCCGAGCGCGTGGGACTAAGGGGCAGGCCCACCACCAGCCCAGTCGAAGCCCCCCCCTTGCTTTGAGATCCCCCGTGCCCTGGACCACCGCCTCCATCCCCAACCTCTCCGGCCGCCTGGCCCTGGTGACCGGAGCCAGCAGCGGCCTGGGCCTGGAAACCTGCCGCGCCCTGGCCGCCCATGGCGCCACTGTGCTGATGGCGTGCCGCTCCCGGCAGCGCGGTGAGGCGGCCCGCCAGGCGCTGCTCACGGCACCGGGTGGGGGATCGGCGGACCAGGGCTCCGAGGCGTCGGGCTGGGGTGCCCTCGACCTGCTCGACCTCGACCTGGCGGATCTGGCCAGCGTGCAATCCGCCGCCGCCGAGGTGACGGCGCGCTACGGCCGCCTGGACCTGCTGATCAACAACGCCGGCGTGATGGCACCGCCCCGCACCCTCAGCCGCGACGGCTTTGAGTTGCAGTTCGCCACCAACCACCTGGGCCACTTCGTGCTCACCCTGCTGCTGCTGCCGCTGCTGCGCCAGAGCCCGGCAGCGCGGGTGGTGCATGTCACCTCCGGCGCCCAGTACTTCGGCCGCATCGGCTTCGACGATCTCCAGGGTGAGCGCCGCTACGACCGCTGGCAGGCCTACAGCCAGAGCAAGCTCGCCAATGTGATGACGGCGGTGGAACTGCAGCAGCGGCTGCAGGCCGAAGGCAGTGGGGTGCTGTCGCTGGCGGCCCACCCCGGCCTGGCCCGCACCAACCTGCAGCCCACCTCGGTGGCGATGAATGGCTCCCCGATCGAAGCCTTCGCTTATCGCCTGATGGATCCCCTCTTTCAGAGCGCCGCCATGGGGGCTCTGCCCCAGCTCTATGCGGCCACGGCGCCGGAGGCGACCCCCGCCGGTCACTACGGCCCCGATCAGCTGGGGGGGATGAAGGGCTATCCAAAGCCGGTGCGAATGGCCCCCGCAGCCCAAGATGCGGATCAGCGGCAGCGTTTGTGGAAGGTGAGTGAGGAGCTGGGGCAGGCGGTGCTCGGCGAAGCCGCCCTCATCCTGGGGAGGGCGTGAAGGGCCAACCAAGACCCGCCGGCGTTCAGCCCAGGCGGTTGCAATAAACAGGCGCGATGCATACGAGCACCGGGCGCTACCGAGAGAATGGGGGGTACTAAGGGAGCCGGGGAGGGAAACCAGCCAGCCAATCGCCATCCGTCCGAACATGGATCGGAGAGGCCATAGGCAGGGGAAGAGTTGGCGGGATTTTGGTAGAGTCTTAAAGTAGTGGTTCTTGAAAAAGATCACAGCCTGAGTGGTGGTTCTCGGAACCGGCCAATGACGAGCTGGAAACATGCGAACAGCCATTGCAGGCGCGGCTATGCTGAGACAGGCGTTACATATCTCATTTGTCACCAACCGTCTTCAGGGATGGTGAATTTCGATTCTTCTTCTTCTCACTCGAGGAGAGTCGTCCTCACGTCCATGTGAGTCATCCTGATGGTGAGGCGAAGTTCTGGCTCAGCCCAACCGTTTAACTGGCTCGCAATATCGGGCTAAGCTCACAGAGGATCAAAGAAGCAGAGTGTCTGGTCGAGACACGTCAACAGGAGATCATCGATGCCTGGAACAACCACTTTGGCGGCTGAGGTTACGAACGTCTCTGGACATTGTGTCTGGATGCTTATCGATGATGAAGAGCTAGCGCTTCCCTATTCAGAGTTTCCCTGGTTTAAAGCGGCAACTATTCAACAGATCCTTAACGTGCTGCGTCCGACATCAGACCATCTTTATTGGCCTGATCTAGATGTTGACTTGTCTGTCGAGTCGATACGCCATCCGGCAAGGTTCCCACTGAGGGTCAAGAGCACTTTCCAACCCTGCCATACACCTGACCCGCATCCATCATTTTAGTGAGCCCACGGAGACACGGACGCCGCAGCTCTTTGCGGGCAGGTGATGGCTAGCGTTAAGCTTCTCAAGGCAAGAACCATGCATATCGAAGCGGCCACTGAAGCAGATCTGCCGGCACTGACGAAGCTGTTGGCAGTGCTGTTTGCGCAGGAGGCTGAGTTCACGCCAAATCCAGAGGCTCAGCATCGCGGCCTTCTAAGAATCATCACGAACCGGGAAGTCGGCATCGTTTTGGTTGCAAAGGAAGATGAGACGGTGCTTGGAATGGTCATTCTTTTGTACACGGTCTCAACTGCGCTTGGGGAGCGGGTCGCACTACTTGAAGACATGGTTGTTGGCCCTGGGGCTCGCAGTCGTGGCGTTGGGTCTCATCTCTTGAAAAGGGCGGTTTCAGTTGCCGAGGCAGCTGGGTGCCTGCGCATCACGCTACTCACAGATCAACTGAATCTGTCTGCTCAGCGCTTCTACAAGCGGCATGGGTTCGCGCCATCCTCCATGGTCCCGATGCGTTTGCATTTGGCGGCCAGTCAACCATGATCCGCCTACCATTTTACCCCAGCGAACCTGCTACATAGGCCGCTGAATTCAGGCATTGGCACTACTCAATGGGAACGACCAACGATCGGCCTTGGCTGCATGGGCTTGTCAGGGTTTTACGGTCCAGCGATGGAGCAAAGAGCTGCCATCAATCTTTCGCAAGAAGCAGTAGACTTGTCTAAGAAACACTTCGATACAGCGATTGAGGAATCGGTAGCCGCGATGGCTACGCTTGTGGCCGAAGGCAAGGTAGGCGCTAAAGGTAGGCGCTATCGGTTTGTCTGAAGCAGCGGGCGACACGATCCATCGAGGCATGCTGACGGGCCGATTGTTCGAAGCGGTGGCCTTGGCAAAATCATGCACACCGGCGCAGATCGCTCTCGTCTGGGTCAGCGGATGACCCTGGATGCGCTAGCGGCTCGCGTCATGGGCGATCGCTACGACACAGGGGATATGGCAGGCATCAACAGCTGAACGGATGCCGTGTGGTGGCACGTGACTGCCAACTGGCGACAGACGCAGGACCATGCTCGGCCAGGCTCTATCGGCGACCATCTCACCTGGTTGCGCGGCTGTTGACGGGGCCTCGCCCGGTGCTAAATCAGCTACGCCCTGCTGATCCGATCGGTCATGACCTGGCTGACCTTTGCCTCCACCACCGCTCCCATGGGGCTGCCGGTGATTCTTCCCGCCCTGGCCGGTGCCGGCCTGTTGATCTTCCTCTCCCAGCTATTTGTGCCCAAGAGCGGCTCCTGAGATCCGGCGGCCTGGGGGCCTCCCTGGGGAGGCCGCTTCTTCAGCTATCGGGATGGCACCGGCTGGATGCGTTTGGAGCTGCCGTTCCGGCCTCTGGCAGCTCAGCGGCCCGGATCGCTCGATGGGCTGGCCTTGGGGGCTAGCCCATCCTGACCCAGCTGCCCTTGCTGCGGAGCGCTGAAGTGGCGGCGCGCTGATTCATAGAAGAACAGATCAATGCCGCGGTAACCCCGCCCCTGCACCAATTCCAGCTCCCTGCGCAGCTGACCGGGATCCTTGGGCTGGCTCTTCAGGCCAGCCAACAACCCGATCCGCACCGGCACCCGCCGGGCCGCTTCCGCCAGGCTCGGGTGGGCCAATTCGCGGCCCAGGGCGGCCAGGTTGTCGCGGTAGATCTGCACCACCACCTCATCCACCAGCCCCCGCCGCACCCAGCTGCTCCAGTCGGCCAGGTAGTGGTCGTAGGAAAACTCCTGGGGATTGGGCGAGACCGACATCCGCACCGCCGGGCAGGCTCTGTTCATGGCGGCGCGCAGCCGCTCCAGCAGGGCCGTGACCTGCTCGGCCCGCCAGGCGATCCAGGCCGGCTCCCAGGGAGCGGGGCTGGGGTTGCGGCGGCCGGCCTCGGTGGCCCGCCAGGCCGCCAGGGTGGCCGGGTCGTAGCCGAAGCGCACCGGATAGCCCAGGTGGTCGTCGAACTGGATCGCCTCCAGCGGCAGCTGGGTGCAGGCATCCACCACCAGGTCTTCGAGCCGTTGCTGCACCTCGGGCAGGATCGGATTGAGCCACACCCGGTTCAGCCCCGGGCTCTCCTGCCAGAGGCTGGAGCCGCTGGCATCGCGCAGCAGCAGGTCGTCGCGGCCCGCCAGCCAGGGGGCGCCGGCCGGGGCCATCAGGCCAAATTCAAACCAGCCCACCCGCTCCAGGCCGGCCCGGCCGAGGGCCGTCAGCAGGGAGGCGGTTGGCCCCACTCCATGGGCTGGGCCAACGCCGGTTCGGGCCAAGGAGGCCGCCGGCGCGGTGGGGGGCAGCTGCGGGTCGGTGGGAATGGCGAGGCGATTGCGGGCTGGCGACGGGCTCCAGGTCACCACGCCGGCGGTGTAGAGGGGCAGGGCCGCCCGGCGGAAGCCTTTGTGGCGCAGGAAGGCCAGGGCCCGCTCCGCCTCGGCCGGGTCGTACAT
>JBAXOO010000028.1:0-10000 GCA_037133235.1 Cyanobium sp. ELA507 | reverse complement strand
GGGCCAACCCATCCCCTCCTTGTTGGGATATTGGGCGAGCAAAACCTTGCGGTAGCGGCGATAGGTCTCGGTGTCCTGCAGCATCACGCTCACAAAGGCCAAGCCCAGTTCCTCGGCCACGCGGGCGTCGTAATTGCTCATCCGATGGCAGGTGCCGCAATCCTCAGAGCTGAACTTCAACACGGTGAGGCTGGCCATGGCGAAGAAGGATGCAGCGATGGCGAGGATCGTAGGCAACGAATCGGCAGCCCACCCCACCGCAAGCGGCCACGAGAGCTAAATCCGCTCGAGGTCCAAACGTTCGGCGCGCAGCTCCCGTAACCGCTCCCCCAGGGCCGGACCAGCCGGCATGCCCTGGGCCATCAGCTCCCGGGCCGTGGTGGGGGCCCGAAGGTGGCGCCAACGCAGCCACCAGCGCAATAACGGCCGCCGTGGGCCCACCCCGGCCGCTAGGGCCAGGGCCACCGCCTCCGCAGGCACCGCCTGGCCTTCCAACAACGCAGACCAACGGGCCGGAGAGTCGCCGGCCCCTGGGCCCAGCTGCCGAAGTCGCTCGCGCAGCTCGGTAAAGCCCACCAGGAGACGGTGGTGGCGATGGGGCAGCTGCAGCCGCTCGGCCAGGGCCAGGGGATCGCCTGCCCCCACGAGCAGGGCCACCACCAGGGGTAGGCCCAGCCGCTCGGCCCAGCGCAATCGGCGCCGCCAGAACTGGTCCTGCTGCAGCGCTGGATCCAGCAACACCAGCCCACCCCACTCCTGCAGGAGTGCAAGCGCCAGCGGCCAGGGCTCCCGTTCCAGCAGCAGCTCCAACTCCATGCGAAGGCGGGTCCCCAGGGCAGCAGGTGCCTGGGCAGGCGCATCGCCCCAGTGCCAGGGCCAAGGCCACGCCGCCAGGGTCCGTTGGGCCTGGTCACGGCTCTCGGCGGCCAGGCTCAGGCCCAGCCGGGCGGCATAGCGAGCGCCCCGCAGCAGGCGGGTTGGATCGTCGCGAAGGCTGGCGGGATGGAGAAAGCGCAAGCGGCGGGCCCGCAGGTCGTCGAGGCCGCCATGGGGATCCAGCAACTCGCCGCCGGAGTCGGCCAGCAACAGGGCCATGGCATTAATGCTGAAATCGCGCCGGACCAAGTCGTCATCCAGGCTGCCAAAACAAACCACGGGGTTTTCGCCAGCCACCGGATACATTTCGCGCCGCGCCGTGGCCACATCCAGCAGGATCGTGGCGCCTGGATCGTCATCGATGGCCAGGGCTGCCAGCGCCAGTTCCACCGTGCCAAAGGCCCCGTGCTCCTGCCAACGGATCACCCGGCCGTCACCCGCCTCAACCAGGCGCCGCACCAGCCTTAACGCCGCCGAGCCAGGATTCCCATCGCTTTCCACCACCAGATCCAGGTCGGGCAGGCCCAGCCAGGGGTCGTTGTGAACCCGATGCAGCAGGAGGTCCCGCACCGCCCCCCCCACCAGGGCAAGTCGCATCCCTTGGGCTGACGCTGCCAGAGATCCAAGCAGCTCAGGCGGCACGCCGGGGAGTTCCATCCTGGAAAGGGTGAAGGGCAGGCCTCAGACTGGTCCGCACCAGTGCCCGACCAGTCTGAACGCCCCCACCGATCGCCGCAGCGCGGACCTGGCCATTCTCACCGTGGCCTATCGGAGCCAGCAGCCCCTGGAATCGCTCGCCACCGACCTGGCCCGCCAGAGCCTCAAACCCAATCGCTGGCTTGTGGTCGACAACGCCCCCCGCTCCGCCCCGTTGCGGATCAGCGAACCCCTGAAGGGCCTTCCCCTGGAGCGTCTGGAAGGCCAGGAGGGCGCCGGCTTCGGTGAGGGCTGCAATGTGGGCCTCGAGGCCCTGGCCCGGGATGGTTGGGGCGGTTGGGTGTGGCTGCTCAACCCCGACACCACCCTGGGGGAGCCCGATCTGCTGGAGCGCTTCGCCCAGCTGCTGGGCCAATGCCCAAAGAAAGCCTTGGTGGGCACAGCCGTCTTGAGTGCCGAAGGCCACCTCGAGCCCAGTGGGGGCTGGATGGATCCGGGCCTGGCCTTCCGTCGCCGCCGCCTGCAAGCCTCCCAGCGGGCCGCGGCCGCCGCTGCCCCCCTCGCGCTTGATTGGTTGAGCGGCTGCAGCCTGGCCCTCCGGCCGGCAGCCTGGTCAACACCGCCCCGCTTCGATCCGGCCCTGCCCCTCTACTACGAGGACATGGACCTGTGCTTGCGGCTGGGGGCGGCCGGTGCCCCCCGGCTCTGGACCGCAGCAGTGGCCATCACCCACCAACGCGGCGCCGGCAGCGGCGGCGATCCCGCCCGGCGGGCCGAACTCACCACCACCAGCTATTGGCGCTTTCTGCAGCGCCATACCCCCGCCTGGGTGCGGTGGCTGCGCGGTTTGCGCCTGCTCGCCACGTCCCTCGCCAAACTTCCGCTCAAACCTCGGCAGAGTCTGGCGGTGCTGCGGGGCCTGGCCACGGCCCTCGCTGAGCCGATCCGCCCAATGAACACAAGGCCATGAGTCGCCGCCACCCCCTGGCCCTGTTCAACGGCAGCTATTTGGGGCCCAAGCCCACAGGGATCGGCGTGGTGGCCAGGGATCTGGTCACAGCCCTCGACCCCGAGCTAGTACCCCTGCTGGTCCCAGAACCCGATGCGAGTACGCAGGAACGAGGACCAGAGCAGGGCAGCCCCTTGGCCGCTAGGCCCTACAGCATTCGGATCCCGGCAGACCTCTCGCCAGCCCACGGCAGCAAGGGCCACCTGCGGCGCCTGCTCTGGACCCAGAACCAACTGCCCAAGATCCTGCGGCAGCACGGCCATCCCCTGCTGCTCTCTCCGCTGCCGGAGGCTCCCCTGGGGCGGGGCGTGCGCTCGGTGGTGCTGGCCCATGACCTGCTGCCGCTGCGCTTCCCCCAACCCACACCCTTACTCGCCTATCACCTGGGCTATGTGCCGCTGGTGTTGCACCGGGCGGTGCGGGTGTTGTGCAACTCCGAAGCCACCGCCAGGGAGGTGCATGGTCGCCTTCGGGTGCCGATCCGGCGGCTGGTGCCGATCCGACTGGGCTTTGATCCTGGTGGTCTGCGCCCCCTGAACCTGGAGCGGGATCCGTTTTTTCTCGTGCTCGGCCGCCACGATCCCCACAAGAATCTGGCCCAGGTGTTGCGGGCCTTCAGCCAGCTGCGCGAGCCTGAAGCCAGGCTGCACCTGGTGGGGCCCCACGATCGTCGTTACACGCCCCAACTCCAGGCGCTCGCCAGCGAACTTGGCATCGCGGACCGTTGCCAGTGGACTCCCTGGGCCAGTGATGCCGAACGGTTGCAACTGCTCAACCGCTGCCGGGCCCTGGTGATCGCGAGCCTATGGGAAGGCTTCGGCCTTCCCGCGCTTGAGGCCATGGCCTGCGGCGCACCGGTGATCGCAGCCCAAACCGGGGCCCTACCTGAGGTGGTTGGCGACGCGGGCCAGTTGGTGGATCCAACCCGGCCAGAAGCGATCGCCGCGGCCATGGCCACCTGCCTTCAGGACAATCAGGTGCTGTCCCAGGCCGCCCGCGAAGGCCCCCGAAGGGCCGCAGGATTCAATTGGCAACACACCGCCGCGGACATCACAACCCTGCTGAAGGAGCTGCACTGATGGACCTGCCCCCCACCAGCGCGGTCTTCGCCATGGCCACGACACCGATCAGCCTGCTGCTGCTGGGGCTGGTGGTGCTGAACGCCATGGCGCTGGCACATCCCCGCAGCCTCCTCTCCCGCGGTGTTGGTGCCGCCCTGCTCGTGGTGCTCCTGCTGGCGATGAGCCTGCCGATCCGGGAAACCCTGCTCACGGTGCTGCTGCAGGGGATGGTGCCGCTGCTGGTGCTGCTGCTCCTGATCCAGCTGAGGCGCGGGGATCGGGCGGAACCGGCTGAGGCCAGTCCCGGCGGCTACCGGACGGTGGCGATCCTGGCCAGCCTCGGCCTCGGCCTCCTGTTTGCCCTGAGGCCAGCTCCCTTCGAGTATCCGGGCGATTCCACCAGCTACCTCCAGACCTTCGTCGAAACCACCCTCGAGCAGCCCGGACCCATCAGCTGCCTGGTGCAGGGTTGGCGGCAGCCCACCTATCAGAACTTCTGCACTCTCTGGAGCGTGATGGTGCGGGCAGGCCATCTCAAAGCTCCACTCCTGTTGAGCGGGATCCCCCAACGGTTCACCCTCCTGCTGGAGGTCACCGTGCTGGGACTGAGTTACTTCCGGCTGCTCCAAACGGCCCGGATCAGGCCGCTGGCGGCAGCTCTGACCTGGCTGCTGGTGTGCTTCGGCCTTGGCAACCAGGCCATCGCCTTTCTGGTGAACAACGGTCTGCAGGGTTCGATCCTGGCGGCCGCGATCTTCCTGGAAGCCGTGATGGTGATGCTGTGGCTACTCCACCGCCCGATGGCGCCCCGTTGGCAGGCGCCACTGGTGGTCGCCAGCCTGCTCGGCTTCACCCTGCTCGAGCTCAAACTTCACGGGGCCTTCGCCCTCACCACCTTGCTGTTGCTGGTTCCCCTGGCCGGCCTGCTAGGGGCGGCCCGACTCTGGGGCCATGGGATCCGGGGCAATCCCCTCTCCAGCCTGCCAAAGATCACAGCCCGCAACCTGCTGCTGGCCAGCCTCACCCTGCTGGCCCTGGTGCTCACCTTCAAGACCGGCTGGGCGCTCAACAAGCAATCGCGCCTGATTGTGCCCTGGACGTTCCTGCATGGGTTGGGCTTGCCTTTCCAAGCCCTACCAGGCTCCTACCTGTTCCGCTCCCCGGGCTCAAGGCCAGAAACCCTGGCCGTGGCCAGCCTGGCCATCGGGTTCTGGCAGCTGGGCAGCAACTGGCGGCCCGGAGCCACCCCCCGCATGGCCGCTGGGTCGTCGAGGGGGGTAGGGCCGCACGCTGTTGGCCCGGCGGAGGACGAGGCCCAGCTGTATGGCTTCCTCGCCTCGCTGTATGGGCTGGCGGTGGTGCTGGCCTTTCTGGTACCACCGATCAGCCACCTCTACATCAATCTCCCCTACGAAATCATTTCCAACTACCGGCTGATGTGGGGCTGCATCCTCTTTTCACCCTTGCCCTGCTTGCTCGATCGGGCCCTCGCAGCGAAACCCCAGCCCTGGCCTGCCAGGGGCTTGGTTGCTTTGGTGGCAACGCTGGTGCTGATCCCTTTCGCCAGCAACTCAAAAACATACCCCCAAAAGTTTTGGAGCAAGTCACGCCACATCCTCGAGGGCCCATCCACCCGGGTCGATTTGGTGGCTGTGGCAGCGGCGCTGGTGCCCAGCCTGGAGGCCCTAGGGCCCACGGCCAACAACGGGCCCGTGGTTGTGCTGGCGGATGAGCTGATCGGCAGTGCACTAGCCCCCTATCCAGACCTCGTGGAGCCGATCCATGCCACCCGGGTCACGGCCGGCAGCAATCTCACCAACTGGGAAACCCATGGCCTGCTGCGAGCCGCAAGCACTGATTCGCAAAGGTTACAGGTACTCCAGGAGATCAAAAAGCCGCCAATGATCATCATCCAGGAAACTCCGATTGGCCCCTATTACAGCCCCTATTCCGAAATCAATGTCTACGACAAAGATATCGTAAACCGTCTCAGCCGATCAGCGGTCAATCGACTCAGCCCCTCCCTGCTGAAGGCGGCGGGATTCCAATCTTGGCAATGGCTCGATGCCAGTGGCCAGGTCATTCAGGCCCCAACCGACACAAATAGTTCCCAGACTGGGGGCTCGACCGCTCAACCCACCTACCACATCTGGAAACGCATTCAACCGACATCCGCAACGGCGCCGTGATCCACGACGATCTAGATCGAACCGGACCTGCAACAGCTGCTTGCCGTGGGCGAAAGCGCTGGCTTAGATTGACCTTATCCACGTCCTGCCCTGACCCAAGGCCTCCGATGAAGTACACGCGATGAAGATCCTTGGCATCTCGGCCTACTACCACGACAGCGCCGCCGCCCTGATCGAGGGGGAAGCCGTGCTTGCTGCCGCCCAGGAGGAGCGCTTCACGCGCAAAAAACATGACGCCAGTTTTCCCACCCAGGCCGTGCGCTTCTGCCTGGAGAGCCAAAAGTTGAGGCTGCAAGATCTTGATGCGATTATTTACTACGAAAAACCACTACTCACCTTCGAAAGACTGCTCGAAACCTATCTGGGTGCCGCGCCCCGCGGAGGAAGATCCTTCGTCGCAGCCATGCAGGCATGGCTAAAGGAAAAGCTGTTTCTCAAAACTGAAATTCGCAAGTCCTTGCGCCAGCTGGCCATCGAAATGGCCCGGCAGCAAGGGGAACCTGAGCCGGCCAAAACCGCCTTGCCGGAGTTGCTCTTCTCCGAACACCACCTGTCCCACGCCGGCGCCGCCTTCTATCCCAGTCCATTTGAGAATGCCGCCGTGCTTTGCATGGATGGCGTCGGGGAATGGGCTACCACATCAGCCTGGCTGGGGGAAGGCAACAAGCTCACCTCGCTTTGGGAAATCAGCTTCCCCCATTCGCTGGGGCTTCTCTATTCGGCTTTCACCTATTACTGCGGCTTCAAGGTCAATTCCGGCGAATACAAACTGATGGGTCTCGCCCCCTACGGCAAACCCATCTATGCCGAAATCATCCGCCGCCACCTGGTCGACATCAAACCCGATGGCACCTTTCGGCTGGATCTGAGCTACTTCAAGTTCCACCGCGGCTTCCGGATGACCGGCCGCAAATTTCACCAACTGTTTGGAAGGCCGCCCCGCAAGGGCGAAACGGAGCTGAGCCAATTCCACATGGATCTGGCCGCCTCGATCCAGGAGGTCACCGAGGAGATCGTGCTGAAGCTGGCCCGCACCCTCCGCCGCGAAACCGGCGCCACCAACCTCTGCCTCTCCGGCGGGGTGGCCCTCAACTGCGTGGCCAACGGCAAGTTGCTGCAGGAGGGGATCTTCGAGCGAATCTGGATCCAGCCCGCCTCCGGGGATGCCGGCTCGGCCCTCGGTGCGGCCCTGGTGGCCTGGCACCAGCACTTCCAGGGCCCCCGCACCCCCCAACTCGACGACGCCATGCGGGGCACCTACCTGGGCCCGCGATTCTCGAACGAGGTGGTGCAGGCCTACCTGCGCAGCGTGGAGGCCCCCTTCCACTGCCTGGAGGATGGCCCTTTGTTTGAACAGCTGGCCGCGTTGCTCGATGCCGGCAAGGTGATCGGCTGGTTCAACGGCGCCATGGAATTCGGTCCCCGCGCCCTGGGGGGCCGCTCGATCCTGGGCGACCCACGCAACCGCCAGATGCAGAGCGTGATGAACCTAAAGATCAAGTACCGCGAGAGCTTCCGCCCCTTCGCGCCCTCGGTGCTGGAAGAGGAGGTGGCTAACCAATTTGAGCTATCGGCCAGCAGCCCTTACATGCTGCTGGTGGCGCCGGTGAAGCAAGAGCTCTGCACGCCGATGGGGCCCGAAGCGGAGCAGTTGTTTGGCATCGAGAAGCTCAAGCTGAGCCGCTCCTCGCTGCCGGCGATCACCCATGTGGATTACTCCGCCCGGGTGCAGACCGTGGGCCCCCGCACCAACCCCCGCTACTACAACCTGATCAAGGCCTTCCAGCGCCGCACCGGCTGCCCCACGGTGGTCAACACCTCCTTCAACGTGCGCGGCGAGCCGATCGTGTGCACCCCCGAAGACGCCTACCGCTGCTTCATGCGCACCGAGATGGATGTGCTGGTGCTGGAGAATCAGCTCCTGCTCAAGGAAGAACAGCCCCAACGCAACCAGGACGAGAGCTGGAAAGACGAATTCGAACTCGACTGACCTGAGGCCCCCTCTACAGCTCCACACCTTCGCCGCCACCACCCCTTGCCATGGCCACTGCCCCCTCGCCACCCCCGAGTCTTCGCCAGCTGCGGGAGTTTGGCCTGCTGATTGGCACGGTGTTTCCGGTGCTGCTGGGTTGGTTGCTGCCGGCCCTGCACGGCCATCCCTTCCGCGAATGGACCCTCTGGATCGGCATCCCGGCCCTGGCCCTGGGCATCGCCTGGCCCCGCGGCCTGGCCTGGCCCTACCGGGGCTGGATGGCCCTCGGCCACGGCCTCGGCTGGATCAACAGCCACCTGATCCTGGGGGCGGTGTACCTGCTGGTGCTGCAACCGATCGCGCTGGTGATGCGGATCCTGGGCCATGATCCCCTGCGGCGTCAGCGCAACGCCTCCGAAACTTACCGGGAGCTGCGCCCCAACCCCAGCGTGAACCTCAAGCGGATCTTCTAAGGCGCCCCTGCGAAGTCTCAGCCAAGCCCCGGCCCTCCAGGCCAAGTACCACCCCACCCACCTGCCGCGATGGAAGCCCTTCTCGATCTCACCAAGGACATCTGGGACTTCCTGAAGGTCCGCAAGAAGTTTTGGCTGGCACCCCTGATCGTCACGATCGTGCTGATGGGCGCCCTGCTGGTGCTCACCCACGGCTCGGTGGTGGCGCCGTTCATCTACTCCATCTTCTAGGGGACGCTCTTCTGGCGAGAGCCTCCGGGCCAGGCTTCAGAGCGGCTGGATCGGGGCCAGCCGGGGATCGAGGATCTTCGGTCCCATCCCCTCAAACTTCACGGCGATCGAGATCTTCTCGCCGCTGCCAAACAGGTGGGTCACGGTGCCTTCGCCGAAGCTGCTGTGCAGCAGGCGATCACCCACGACCCAGTTGCGGCTCACGCCCGAGCGGCGGCGCACGGCATTGGTGGGAGCTCCGGCCTCACCGCCTCCCTCGACCCGGCGGCTCTCCTCCCGGTCGACGCGGGTGAGCCGATCGAGCCGCTGATCGCGCCGAATCGCCGCCCCGCCGCTGCGGGGGATATCGCCCTGGAGCAGGGCTTCAGGCAGCTCGGAGAGGAACACCGAGGGCACCGCCGGCTCCCGCATCCCGCCCCACAACCGCCGCTCGCTGGCATGGGAAAGGAAGAGCCGCTCCTTGGCGCGGGTGATGCCCACATAACAAAGCCGACGCTCCTCCTCCAGAGCGGCGGGGTCATCGAGGGAGCGGTAGCTGGGGAAGAGGCCTTGCTCCAGCCCCACCAGGAACACCACCGGAAACTCCAGGCCCTTGCTGGCGTGGAGCGTCATCAGGGTCACCCGGTCGGCGGCGGTGTCCTTGCTGTCGGCGTCGCTGGCGAGGGCGGCACCGGAGAGGAAGCCCTCAAGATCGCCCTCCTCGTTCTCCTCCTGGTACTGCAGGGCAGCGTTCACCAATTCCTGCAGGTTGCGGCGGCGCTCCTCGGACTCATCCGTGGCCTCGTGCAGCAGCTCGGCCACGTAGCCGCTCTGCTCCATCACCCGCTGCACCAGCTCGGAAGGGGGCGCATCTTGGCTACGGCGCTGCAGATCAGAGATAAGCTCCCCGAACTGCAGCAGCCCCTTGGCCGAGCGCCCCCCGAGCGAACGCACCGCTTCGGCGTCACTCACCACTTCCCAGAGGGGCAACCCCAGCTGGTTGGCGGCATCGGTGAGGCGCTCCACGGTGGTCTTGCCGATGCCGCGCTTGGGCACGTTGAGCACCCGCAGCAGGCTCACGGTGTCGGCCGGGTTGACCAGCAGCCGCAGGTAGGCGAGCACATCCTTGATCTCGCGGCGGTCGTAGAAGCGCAGACCGCCCACCACGATGTAGGGGATGCCCCAGCGCACCAGGGATTCCTCCATGGCCCGGCTCTGGGCGTTGGTGCGATAAAGCACCGCCATTGACCCCCAGCCCAGCTCCGGGTGGGCCGCCTCCAGCATCCGCATGCGGTGCACCACGGCTTCCGCCTCGGCGATCTCGTCATCGCAGCGGGTGAGGCTGATCGGTTCACCCTCGCCGCGGGTGGGACGCAGCACCTTGTCGATCCGCTCGGAGTTGTGGGCGATCAGGGCATTGGCGGCCTCCAGAATCGTGGCGGTGGAGCGGTAGTTGTCCTCCAGCTTCACCATCGTGGCGGTGGCATCGTCGGGGGCGCCATCGCCGAAATCGGCCTGGAAGCCCATCAGGATCGTGAAATCGGCGGCGCGGA
>JBAXOO010000027.1:0-10005 GCA_037133235.1 Cyanobium sp. ELA507 | reverse complement strand
GTGCCAGGGCGGCGGCCAAGCCGGCTGGCTCCCCATCCCAGCAGATCAGGCGATCCGGCTCGGCGCCCGGCCACTGCTCCACCAGATCAGCGATCTGGGCTCCTGCCTCCGCCGCATCCAGCGGATGAAGCAGTAGCCAAAGCGGCTGGCCCAGCGGGAGAGCCTCAAGCCAGCGCAGGTCGGAAGCCTTCAGGGGTGGGGTCAGCTGAAACAGCAAGGCATCGGCCGCCGCCAGACCCTCGGGCCATTGCCAGCCATCCCCTCGGCTGGCCAGGGGATGGCCCACATCCAGCTGGAGGGCGTGGGAACTCCGCAGGGTGGACACCAGACCCTGCTGGAGCGCCTCACTGGGGGGTACGGATCCAACGAGGGCCAGCTGGAGCGCCCCCCTGGTCCGTTCTTGGGCGAGGGAATCCAGTGCCTCCCGCCGCTGGGCCAGGCTCGCTGCCCCAGGCTCGAGCCTATGGAACTGGGGAATCAGTCCTTCACAGCGGTCAATCCAGCCCTGGAGACTCTCCGGTCGCTTCATGCCTCGGGGGCGGCCCCCGGCCCCAACCATCCACCACCCACCAGCCAGGGCCCCAAGGCCAAGCACCAGGCCGGAGCCGGGCTGGATCAGATGGGCCAGAGCATCAACGGCCACCAGTCCACCAGCCGCCAGCAGGGCCGGCTTAGCCCATCCGGGCCATGCCAGCTGCCTTCCCTTCGTCCCAACCAAGCCAGTGGAGCCCCCCGCAGCGGGGGGTTCGATGGGGTCTGCGGCAGACGTGGGGCGTGGGGCGAGTTGGGGCATCGGATCCGGATGGGGCGGGTCGCACACCACGGGCAAAGCCTCTCTAGCTCAGATGGGGTGACCTTGATCCCGAACCGTTGGGCAGAACACCGTCCTTTGCCGCAATCCCCCATAGGGTTGGAGTCGCCACCCCCGGTTGATGAGCCGAAGCGACACCCCGGAGCACCGGCCCGAGGCCACCGCCGGGTCCTTTGCTGCCCCCTTGCCGCCGGCCTTCACCCCGCTGCAACGGCTCCGGCTGGCCCACTGGCAGGAGGAGTTGCAAGGTGCCGACCACTGGCATGGCGGGCTGCCGGTGTTGATCCTGGAGCGCTGCTGGCTGCGGCTCAGCGCCGTGGCCGTGCAAGACCTGGCCCGGCGGCTCCCCCCGGACAACAGCCGCGAGGCGCCGGAACTGGTCCGCTACCGCGAGCTGCTTGCCGATGGCTACCCCCCCCTGGAGGCCGAGCAGCTCTGCTGGCTGGAATTTGGCACCGAGGCCTGCCGCCAGGCCCAGCGCCGGCTGTGGGATGCCCAGGAGCGGGGTAACCACGGGTGGACCCTGGATCGCTATCTCCAATTGCTACGGGACTACCGCCACCACTTCGCCGTGCTGCGACCGAGGCCCCTTCCCCTGCTGGTGCTGGCCCGGGCCGACGAGGACGCCACGACGGGCTTGCATCGGCTCGTCTGGCTCGGGGCTGGTGATGGCGATGGGGGGCGGTCGATGCGCCACACTTGCACCTGAATGCAGGCTGCGGCCATGGCCGACGACACCTTCCCATCCACCTCTGACAACCCGCAACAATCCAGGGATGCCGGCCGTGGCCCCGGACGGGGCCCCAGGGACAACCGAGACAACCGGGAACCCGGCGGTTTTCGGATTCGCCTGAGCGACAACGAACTGCAGGCGGCCCGTGTCCTGCAGGAGGCCTTGGGCCTGCGCTCCACGGTGGCGGTGCTGGGATTCTCGCTGCGCACCCTGGCCCAACAGCTTGAGGCGGGCCAACTCGACGAACTGGTGGCCCAACAGCGGGCCCTTGGCGGATCCCGGGGGGCTGGTGGATCCGGCGAAGGCGGTGGCGATCGGCGGCCCCGTCGCGATGATCCCCGCGGCGGTGGTGCCGGTGGCGGCGGTGGCGGCGGATCCCGTCCCGCTAAGGCCAACCCCTTCGCCCGTCCCAGCCGTCCTGTTGCGGTGGTGGTGAGCCCGTCAGAGCCCGAACCATCCCAGGAGGAGATCGGCGCCGAGGCCACGGCAGGCGAAGCCAACACCGAACCATCGGACTCCGGCATCGGTTCCGCTCCTTCCGAGGAGACTTCAGAAGTTCTGGAGCAGCCCAGCAGTGAAGCTCCAGCGCCCGGCGATGCCGGCGCTACGGCAGAACCACAGGCCTGATCCCAACACGATGGGCACTGCAAGGCCAAGGGTGCTGTCCGGCGTTCAGCCGACCGGCGCCCTCCATCTGGGCAACTGGCTCGGGGCGATCCGCAATTGGGTGGCCCTCCAGGACAGCCACGACACCTATTTCTGTGTGGTCGATCTGCACGCCATCACCGTGCCCCACGATCCGGCCCGGCTGGCGGAGGACACCCTCACCACGGCGGCGCTCTACCTGGCCTGTGGCATCGATCCGGCCCGCTCGACCGTGTTTGTGCAGAGCCATGTGAGTGCCCACAGCGAGCTCTGCTGGCTGCTCAATTGCGTGACTCCGCTCAACTGGCTGGAGCGGATGATCCAGTTCAAGGAAAAGGCGGTGAAGCAGGGCGCCGATGTGTCGACGGGCCTGCTGGATTACCCGGTGCTGATGGCGGCCGACATCCTTCTCTATGACGCTGACCGGGTGCCGGTGGGCGAAGACCAGAAGCAGCACCTCGAACTGGCGCGGGATATTGCCCAGCAACGGATCAATGCCCGCTTCGCGCCGAAGGGCCCCGATGGTGAACCGCTGCCGATCCTGAAGGTGCCCGAACCCCTGATCCTCAGCGAGGGCGCCCGGGTGATGAGCCTCACCGACGGGCGCAGCAAGATGAGCAAGAGCGACCCCAACGAGGGCTCCCGCATCACCTTGCTCGACCCCCCCGAGCTGATCGTCAAGAAGATCAAGCGGGCCAAGACCGATCCGGTGATGGGCTTGGAATTCGGCAATCCCGAGCGCCCCGAAGCCGACAACCTGCTCGGCCTCTACGCCCTGCTCAGCGGCAAGAGTCGCACCACGGTTGCCGCCGAATGCGGGGCCATGGGATGGGGAGCCTTCAAGCCCCTGCTGGCCGAGGCAGCGGTGGAGGCCATCCGGCCCGTCCAGGAGCGCTATGGCGAACTGCGGCGGGATCCGGGCACCCTGCAGCAGGTGCTTTCCGAAGGTAGGGAGCGGGCGAGCGGTGTGGCCCACGACACCCTGGAGCGGGTGCGAGAGGCCCTGGGATTTCTAGCCGCGACCTAAACGCCGCTTCCCTGAACGGTTCCGGGCCCATTGATCAGCTCTGCTGATCGGAATAAAGGCGTGTCGAAACGCTGACGACCTTGCCATCCCAGCCTGGGACCCAGGCCAGCGAGCCTGCGACGACTGGGATGGGCGGGACCCGGCCGTAGCGCCTCTGTCCAGAGGGCATACAGCGCAGCATTTGTCCAGGGCGGTGGACGGGGGGTGGTCAGGTGCTGATGGGCACGGGCAGGGTTGTAACGATCGATGCCATTTGTGCCCTTGCTGCGCCTTTCCCGCCCCGCCAAAGCCAAGGCCCCGTTCGCTGGGCCCGAAGGGTTTGGGAACTGGTGCTGCATGGCCCTGGTGCTGGCCTTGCCCCTGGCCACCGGCCACATCCCTGGGAGCAGCCAAGTGCTGGCCCTGCTCGCTGAGCCTGGGCAGCACAACCTGAACACAACGGCCCTCTTCCAATCACCCGTTGCAGCGGCTGCTGTTACCCCGGTGCCCGTGGTGGCAGGGGAGGGCCCTTACCGCATCACCCCGGAGCGCCGGGCCCTGCTCAACACAATCCGCTTCGCCGAAGGCACCTGGAGCGGGGGAAGCCACAAGGGCTACCAAATGCTCTTTGGTGGAGGCCAATTCGCCGACCTGGCCCGCCACCCCGAGCTCACGGTGAGCCGGGGTTATCAAAGCGCCGCCGCCGGCGCCTATCAATTTCTGCCGGACACCTGGCAGGAGGCCTCCAAACACCTGCGCCTCAGGGACTTCCGGCCCGACAGCCAGGACCAGGCGGCCCTCTACCTGGTCGAGAAGCGCGGGGCCCTCGCTCGCTTCGACCGCCAGGGCCTCAGCCACGAGGTGATCGGGATGCTCTCCCAGGAATGGGCCTCCCTGCCCACTTCCGCCGGTGCCAGCTACTACGGACAACCCGTCAAGGATCTCAACGAGCTGCGACGCTTTTACTCCAACGAGCTGGCCCGTCAGAAGACCCTTCGCCTGGTTTGATTGCTGCCGCTGGGCAGCGAATCGGCAATGGCCTCAGGGTTCGCGGTAGATCACCCGCCCCCGCTCATCATTGGCCACATCGAGCAAATGGGCATGGAGCAGGCGCTCCATCTCGGCCCGGACCCCCTCGCTGTCCAGACCGATCGGTAGCTGCAGGTCAAGCAGGGCGTCATTGAGGGTGAAGCCCTCGGGACCACTGCGGCGTGCCAGGGCCAGCAGCTGATATTCCAGCGATGGCAGCCCCCGGGCCTCCCCCGCCGCCAGGGCCTCCTGCAGCAGCAGGGGTTGGTTGGCCTGCTCCACCAGGCGGGGAATCAGGAACAGGTCCACCAGCTGGCCCAGGCCCAGCAAGCCGAAGCTGAACAGCCACAGGCTGCCGCTGATCGGCTTGCGGCAATAGAAGCGATGAATGCCGTTAAGCCCCGGAAAGCCGAAGGGCACCCCAAAGAAGGCCAGGGCCCAGAGGAGGTAGGCCACGGCGACGCTGCGCCGTTCCTGTCGGAGCAACGTCAGGGCGGCAGCGGGGGTCGGGAGGGGTTCACGCAAGGCGCCAGAGCAGCCACGCCAAGGATTCTCCTGCGTAGGATCCGAGTTTCGTGCATCGGATTCCCGTGCCTGCAGCGCCCTCCACCAGCAGTAGCCCCCTGGTGGCAGCCGGCAGCGGAGGGCCTCAAGTCCCGACATCCCAAGCAGGTACGGCCGGATCCGCCCAGGCCGTTGGTGAGCCGCCGATCACCCTGCCCAAAACAAGCGAGAGCCCCGAGCTGCTGCGCATTCGCCACTCGATGAGCCACGTGCTGGCGATGGCGGTTCAGAGCATCTTCCCCAAGGCCCAGGTGACGATTGGCCCCTGGACCGAAAGCGGCTTCTACTACGACTTCGACAACCCCGATCCCTTCAGCGAGGCCGACCTCAAGGCGATCAAGAAGGAGATGATCCGGATCATCAACAAAAAGCTGCCGTTGCAGCGCTTGGAGGTCAGCCGCGCCGAAGCCGAAGCGAAGATCCAGGCCCAAAACGAGCCCTACAAGCTGGAGATTCTGGCGGGCATCCAGGAACCGATCACGCTCTACACCCTTGGGGAGCAATGGTGGGACCTCTGCGCCGGCCCCCACGTGGCCAACACCAGCGAGCTCAATCCCAAGGCCTTCGAGCTCGAAAGCGTGGCCGGGGCCTATTGGCGCGGCGATGAAACCAAGGCCCAATTGCAGCGCATCTACGGCACCGCCTGGGAAACGCCCGAGCAGTTGGCCGAATACAAACGCCGCAAGGAGGAAGCCCTGCGCCGTGACCACCGGCGGCTCGGCACCGACCTCCATTTGTTCTCGATCGAGGATGAAGCCGGCGCCGGGCTGGTGTTCTGGCACCCCCGCGGCGCCCGCATGCGGCTGCTGATCGAAGACTTCTGGCGCCAAGCCCACTTTGCCGATGGCTACGAGCTGCTCTACACCCCCCACGTGGCCGACATCAGCCTGTGGCAGACCTCCGGCCACCTCGACTTCTACCGCGAAAGCATGTTCGGGCCGATGCAGGTGGATGAGCGGGAATACCAGCTCAAGCCGATGAACTGCCCTTTCCACGTGCTGACCTACGCCTCCACCCTCCGCAGCTACCGGGAACTGCCGATCCGCTGGGCGGAGCTGGGCACCGTCTACCGCTACGAACGCCCCGGCGTGATGCACGGCCTGATGCGGGTGCGGGGCTTCACCCAGGACGATGCCCACGTGTTTTGCCTGCCGGAGCAGATCGGCGATGAGATCCTGAGGGTGCTCAATCTCACCGAAACGATCCTCAGCACCTTCGACTTCCGCAACTACGAGATCAACCTCTCCACCCGCCCGGAGAAATCGATCGGCGATGACGCCGTCTGGCAGCTGGCCACCGAAGGGCTGATCGAGGCGCTAGAGCGCAAGGGCTGGGCTTACAAGATCGACGAGGGCGGTGGCGCCTTCTATGGCCCCAAGATCGACCTCAAAATCGAAGATGCGATCGGCCGGATGTGGCAGTGCTCCACCATCCAGCTCGACTTCAACCTGCCGGAGCGCTTCGACCTGGAATACGTGGCCGCCGACGGCAGCCGCCAGCGCCCGATCATGATCCACCGGGCCATTTTCGGCTCGCTGGAGCGGTTTTTCGGGATCATGACCGAGAACTACGCCGGCGATTTCCCTTTCTGGCTGGCCCCCGAGCAGATCCGACTGCTGCCCGTCACCGATGAGGTGCTGCCCTGGGCTGAGCAACTGCTGGAGCGGTTGAAGCAGGCGGGCATCCGGGCCAGCCTCGACCGCAGCGGAGATCGCCTCGGCAAGCTGATCCGCAACGGCGAAACCATGAAGATCCCCATGCTGGCGGTGATCGGTGCCCGGGAAGCCGAAGCCCAGGGCGCCAGCCTCCGCAGCCGCAGCCAGGGAGAACTGGGACTGGTCGAGGTTGAGGCGCTGCTGGCGGCGGCCACCACCGCCAACCAAGAGCGTCGTGCTTCGCTCGGACTGGAGCCAGGGGCCGCAGCCGCCTGAGCTAGCCTTACTGAGCTGAAAAAGTCCCCCAGCCAGACCGAGTCAAACCTCAGGACAAGCCGAGAAGCGGGACGGGACCCTCGATTGGGGGCGGGAGCGGTGCCACAACAGCAGACGTTTCTGCTTCGGCGCCAGGCCAAACTGGTGACCTTGCCTGTGATGCCCGATGGCAACCCTGCTGGCCGGTGACATCGGTGGCACCAAGACCCTGCTGAGCCTTTATGCCGCCGGGGCCTCCCATCCCGAGCTGCTGGTGCAGGAGCGCTATGCCTCGGCCGACTGGGACGGCCTGGCCCCGATGGTGCGCCATTTCCTGTCCCATGGGGCAGGAAATGGCCATCCCCGGCCCGAAGCGGCCTGCCTCGCCGTGGCAGGACCCGTGCAGGGGGGCCGGGCCCGACTCACCAACCTGCCCTGGCAACTCGATGAGGCCGACTTAGCCCAGGCCTGCGGCCTGGCCAGCGTGGAGTTGGTCAACGACTTCGCCGTTCTCATTTATGGCCTGCCCCACCTGCAGCCCCCCCAACTCGCCCAGGTGCGGGCCGGTGAGGCGATCGGATCGGCGCCCCTCTTAGTGCTGGGGGCCGGCACCGGCCTAGGGGTGGCCTTCGGCATCCCAACGCCAAGCGGGCTCGTGGCCGTGGCGAGTGAGGCATCCCATGGGGAGTTCGCCCCCCGCAGCGCTGCGGAATGGGAACTGCGCGAATGGCTCCGCCAGGATCTGAAGCTGGAGCGGCTCTCGATCGAGCGGGTGGTCAGCGGCACCGGGCTTGGCCATGTCGGCCGCTGGATGCTGGCCCTGCGCCACCCGAATGGGGATCACCCCCTCTGGGCCGAGGCCAGCCGCTGGCAAGCTGCGGGATGGGTGGGCAGCGAATCGGCCGACCTGCCGGCGGCGCTGGCCGCCGCCGCCGCCACCGGCGAACCCCTAAGCCGCGACGTGCTCGATCTGTGGCTGGGGGCCTACGGCTCGGTGGCCGGGGATCTGGCCCTGGCCAGCCTCAGCCGCGGCGGCATCTGGCTGGCGGGCGGCACCGCGGCAAAGCTGCTGGATGGCCTGCGCTCACCCCGATTCAGCCAGGCCTTTCTGGCCAAGGGCCGGCTGGAACCCACCCTCTCCGCCATTCCAATCAAGGCGATCATCGATCCGGCGGTGGGCAGCTTCAGCGCCGCCTGCCGCGCCCGGATGCTGCTCGGTTGAACCCGTCCGTGGCGGGGGGCGACCTCCGGCTGCGACACTGACCCCAGTGACAAGGATGTGATGGTGCGGCCCCGGATCGGCCAGGGCGTGATGGTCGATGTGCCAGCGACCACCGCCAACATCGGCCCTGGGTTCGACTGCCTCGGTGCAGCGCTCGACCTGGGCAACCGCTTCGAACTGCGGGTGATCGAGGGGGGCGGCGAACGGTTTGACCTGATCATCGAAGGGAGTGAGGGCAGCCACCTGCGCGGCGGTCCCGACAACCTCGTCTATCGCTCCGCCCAGCGGGTGTGGCGGGAGGCGGGCGAGCAGCCGGTGGCCCTCGAGGCCAGGGTGCTGCTGGCGGTGCCGCCGGCCCGGGGGCTGGGCAGCAGCGCCACGGCGATTGTGGCCGGCCTGATTGGCGCCAATGCCCTGGTGGGGGAACCCCTCAGCCGCGAGAAGCTGCTCGAGCTGGCCATCGACATCGAAGGCCACCCCGACAACGTGGTGCCTTCGCTGGTGGGGGGGCTATGCCTCACCGCCAGGGCAGCCTCCAACCGATGGCGGGTGGTGCGGTGCGAGTGGGATCCGGCGGTGAAGGCGGTGGTGGCGATCCCAACCATCCGCCTGAGCACCAGCGAAGCGCGCCGGGCCATGCCCCGCAGCATCCCGATCCCCGATGCGGTGATCAACCTGGGGGCCCTCACCCTGCTGCTGCAGGGCCTGCGCACCGGCAACGGCGATCTGATCGCCGATGGCCTGCACGACCGCATCCATGAGCCCTACCGCTGGGGCCTCATCCAGGGAGGCCGCGCCGTGCGCGAGGCCTCCCTGGCGGCCGGAGCCTGGGGCTGTGTGATCAGCGGCGCCGGCCCCAGCCTGCTGGCGTTGGCCCCCGCCTCCACGGCGGAGGCCGTGAGCCGAGCGATGGTCCAGACCTGGGCCCAGGAAGGCGTCACCAGCAGCGGGGCCGTCCTCGACCTACAACTACGGGGGAGCCGCTGGGAGGAACTTCCCATGGCCACCCCAGCGGCACCCGACTAGGTACATCTACTCAACTGTTAGATTCCGCAGCGCTCCGAAGGAGAAGGTCTGCGGCCAGAGCGCCCAGACCAGATCCTCAAGCCCCCTACTCCCCAGACCCTTGATGGACGCCACCCTGCCCCCCTCGGTCGCGTCCCTGCCGCTGGCCGAATCCGGCGGCTTCCCCTGGCTCACCCTGATCGTGCTGCTGCCGGCGGCGGCGGCCCTGGTGATGCCCCTGCTGCCCGGTGACGGCGACGATCCCCGCATCCCTCGCACGGTGGCCCTGGCCGCCCTGTTGGCCGATTTCGGCCTGATGCTGTGGGTTTTCGCCCGCCACTTCGACGGAGCCTCGAGCCAACTGCAACTGGTCGAGCGATTCGCCTGGGTGCCGGCCATCGGCCTGGAATGGTCGTTGGCCACCGATGGCCTCTCCGCACCGCTGGTGGTGCTCAGCGGCCTGGTCACCCTGCTGGCGGTGGCGGCCAGCTGGAACGTGAAGCGCAAAACCCGTCTTTATTTCGGCCTGCTGCTGCTGCAGGCCTCGGCTCAGGCCCTGGTCTTCCTCTCCCAGGACTTCCTGCTCTTCTTCCTGGCCTGGGAACTGGAGCTGGTGCCGGTTTACCTGCTGATTGCCATCTGGGGAGGCAAGGAGCGCCAGTACGCCGCCACCAAGTTCATCCTGTATACCGCCACCGCCTCGCTGCTGATCCTGATCAGTGGCCTGGCCCTGGCCCTCTCCGGCGACCATTTCACCCTCAACCTCAGCGAGCTGGCCGCCCGGTCCGCCGGGGGCAGCTTCGGGATCCTCTGTTATCTCGGTTTCTTGGTCGGCTTCGGCGTCAAGCTGCCGATCTTCCCCTTGCACACCTGGCTCCCCGATGCCCACGGCGAGGCGAATGCGCCGGTGTCGATGTTGCTGGCGGGGGTGTTGCTGAAGATGGGGGGGTATGCCCTGCTGCGCTTCAACGTGCAGATGCTGCCCGAGGCCCATCTGGTGCTGGCGCCGGCCCTGATCGTGCTGGGCATTGTCAACATCGTCTATGGGGCGCTCAACGCCTTTGCCCAGGACAACGTCAA
>JBAXOO010000026.1:0-10429 GCA_037133235.1 Cyanobium sp. ELA507 | reverse complement strand
CAGCCGATGGCGTTCTCGGAGTTGGAGTAGAGTCGCGCGCCGGGCAGCGAGGCCAGGAACGGGTCCCATTCGCGCGGGCGCGTCGGCGAAAAAGCGAGGGCGAGGATGGGTGACCAGCGGGGGCGAACGGGCTTGCTACAACCCTTGGCTGGATCAAATCCAGCTGCCCGAAGCCCACCGTTTCTGCACCGAGGCCGCGCGGCTTGCCACCTGGGCCCACGAAGCGATCCACTCCACCGGCCATCCCAGCAGGCTGGGGCGCAATCTCAGCGCACCCTTCGGCTCGGCCCCCTACGCCCGGGAGGAACTGGTGGCCGAACTGGGTGCGGTGCTGCTGGGGGAACGGCTGGCCATCGGCAGTGAGACCGCCAACCATGCCGCCTACCTCAAGCACTGGTGCGAACTGTTGCGCCAGGAACCGCGGCTGCTGTTGCAGGTCCTTGGAGAAGCCCGGCGGGCGGCGGATCTGATTGCGCCGGAGGCTGAACATGCCGCCTGAACAACCGGCCACACCAGGGAGGCCGCGAAGCCTGGGGGAACGGTCGGCCGGTTTCGCCAACAAGAGGTCCTTGGAGCGCCATCCGACCAGGCCATCACCCCCGGAACAGAAACGGCAGGGCCAGCAGCAGCAAACCCGTGAGGAACAGGGGCAGGGGGGCCGAGATCAGGGCCGGCACCACCATCAGCAGCAGGCCACTGAACAGGGCCAGCATGTTGCTGTTTTTACGGCCGTAGAGGAGGTAACCGGCCCCGAAGGATCCCAACACCAGATTCAGCACCAGGTAGCCGGTGGACACTGAGGGCATGGGGATCCCCTTCATGAGGGAGCAGGTGGGAAACGGGATGGGGGAGTTGTACTGCAGCCGGAGCCCCCCGACCGGGGCGACAACCATCGAGCCCGGCAGCCGGTAGGGGCGCCAGCCATGGTGGGGAACAGCAACAACCGTGATGGCAACCCTGTTGAAGGCCCCACCGCTCGGCAGCTTCGGCAGGGATCTGCAGGGGCTGGCCGCCACCTTTCTGCTCCCTGCCCGGCGCCGGCGGACCTGGGGGCTGGGGCTGCTCACGCTGGGGGCAGCGGCCGCCCTGGCGCTGGGGAGCGCGGCGCTGATCGTGGGAACCCTGGCGCTCCTCACGGAGCGGGGGCTGGGTCCGGAGCGGCGAACCCTGGCCTTTCCTTATCTCAACCCCCTGCTCGACTGGGCGGGCCAAGGCCAGCATCTCGCCCTGGCAACGGCCGCAGCGGGGCTGGGGTTGCTCACGCTGGTGGCCCTCGGCGGAACCTTCGGGCCGAGCCTGCGCCGCCGCTGGTTGGCCCTGGCCGCCCTGCTCACCTTGCTGGTGTTGAGCACGGCTGTGGATGTGGCCTTCACGGAAGGCAACGGGGCGGTGATGGAAGCCCTCAACCGTCGCAGTGCCGCCGGCTTCTGGGGCACAGCCGCCGGGCTGGTCGTGCTCTACGGGCTCAGCCTGCCGATTCAGTTCCTCACCACCTATGGCCAACAGCGCTGGGCCCTGGCCTGGCGCCGCGCCCGCACCAACGATCTGGCGGCGGCCTACCTGCAGCAGCAGACCTACTACCGCCTCCAAGCCGAGCCGGCGCTGCAGCAACGTATCGACAATCCCGACCAACGGATCGCCGACGACGTGCAGCGGGCCGTGGTCAGCGCGACGGCCCTCTTCTTTGGTTTCTTCACCTCCCTGCTGGCGCTGGGGGCCTACATCCTGGTGTTGTTCAACATCAGCGGCTACCTGGTGCTCACCCTGGCGGTGGCCAGCCTGGTGGGCAATGGGGTGATCGGCGGGCTGGTGCGCCGCCTGGCGGCCCTTGGCTTTCGCCAGCAGGGCCTCGAAGCCGATTACCGCTTCGCCCTGATGCACGTGCGCAGCCACGCCGAGAGCCTGGCCTTCCTGCGGGGTGAAAACCCCGTGGCAGCAGAGCTGGGGCGGCGCTTCACCAACCTGCTGGCCAACCAGGAACGGCTGATCCGCTGGCGCAGCCTGGTGGAGCAGAGCACGGCGCTCTATGCCTTCCTCATGCAGTTTGCGCCCTACCTGGTGCTTTCTGCCGCCTACTTCGGCGGCCGGGTCAGCCTGGGCGATCTCACCGTGGGCAGCATCGCCTTCGGCCAGGTGCAGGCATCCCTCTCCTTCGTGATCGATCGCGCCGACGACGTTTCCAGCCTCTTCGCCAGCCTGCAGCGCGTGGGCGAATTGGAGGAGGCCATGCCCGGCCCGCCAACCGTGGCGAAGGAGCCCGCAATGGCGGACATGCCCGCAGCGGGCCTGCGGCTGTCGAACCTCACGGTGAACCATCCCGGCGGCGGCCGCCCCTTGGTGGAAGGCCTCAACCTAGCCCTGGCGCCCGGCGAGCGGCTGCTGATCACCGGGCCGAGCGGATGTGGCAAAACCTCCCTGCTGCGGGTGCTCTGTGGGCTGGCGGCCGCGGCCCAGGGCCAACGGCAATGCCCCCCGCCGGAGCAGACCTTGGTGCTCCCCCAGCAACCCTTCCTTCCTCTGAGCAGCCTGCGCGACCAGGTGCTCTTTCCAGGACCGGCGCCGGGTGAGGCGATGCCGAGCGACAGGGCGCTTCGAGACTTGATGGTGGCGGTGGGACTCCAGGAGCTGGCCGACCGCCCCGGGGAACTGGCCCAGGAGGCCGACTGGAACCGGGTGCTTTCCGGCGGTGAGCAGCAACGCATCGGCTTTGCCCGCCTACTGCTGCGTCAGCCTGCCCTAGCGGTCCTGGATGAGGCCAGCAGTGCGCTCGATCTGGCGGCGGAAGCGGAGCTCTATGGCCTGGTGGTGGCGTCCGGGGCCATGGTGGTGAGCGTGGGCCACCGGCCCAGCCTGCGGGCCTTCCACCACTGGGAGCTTCAGCTCAGCGGCCATGGCCCCTGGCGGCTAGAACCCCTCCGCCCACTCACCTGAGCAGGCTCACCCAGAATGGCGGCCCCTACCCCCGCCCGATGCGCCCATCCAGCGAGCACAGGTTCCAGGCCCTGATCAGCCAGTTCGAGCGCACCCTCTCGATGCTCCTGGCGGTGCTGCTGGTGGTGGTGCTGGCCGCGACCACCGTGCAGCTGGTGATGGCCACCGCCGTAGGGCTGGTGCAACCCCAGCAGGACTGGCTGGACGGCGGGCTTCTGACCCTGCTGGATCGCCTGCTGCTGTTGCTGATCGGCCTGGAGGTGCTCCAAAACCTCACTGCCTATCTGCGCGACCACTCGATCCAAACCGAACTGGTGGTGCTCACCGCCCTGACGGCCGTGGCCCGAAAATTGATCGTGATGCCGCCGGGCCACGAGAAGGATCCTGTCAGCCTGATCGGCGTTGGGGTGGTGATCCTCTGCCTGGCAGTGGCCTACCAAATACTGCACTCTCGCAAGACGCCCCGCTGAACCAGGCCCGATCCACGCGATGACGGGCCAAGGGCCCAGGTCCAACCTTCAGGCCGCCGGCGGGGCTGACCAGGGCAGGATGCCCGCCAGGCTGAGCAGAAGCGCGCCATTGATCACCACGATCGCCGTGGCGCTGAGCCAGGCCAGCAGCCTCTGCCAAACCGGCGCCCGCAAAGACCCCATCAGGGAAGGCTGACCACAGAGCCACACCAGCGGAACCACCGCGAAAGGCAGCTGCAGGCTCAGCACCACCTGGCTCAGCACCAGGAGGGAGCCGGTGGCCTGATCCCCCAGCAGCAGCACCGTGGCCAGGGCCGGAACCAGGGCCAGGCTGCGGGTGAGCAGGCGGCGCTGCCATTGCGGCAGGCTGATCTGCAGAAAACCCTCCATCACCACCTGCCCCGCCAGGGTGGCGGTGAGGGTGGAGCTCTGGCCTGCCGCCAGCAGGGCGATGCCGAAGAGGAGGCCGGCGGCGGTGGTGCCCAACAGCGGGCTCAGTAGGCGGTGGGCCTCGGCCAGATCGGTGACCGGACCTCCAAAACGACCATGAAAGCTGCCCGCAGCCAGCACCAGGATCGAGGCATTGACCAAAAAGGCCAGGCTTAGGGCAATCACCGTATCGAGGTTGGCGTAGCGCAGGGCCAGCCGCCGGGATTCCGGCCCCTCCGGCCATTGGCGGGTCTGCACCAGGGCCGAATGGAGATAGAGGTTGTGGGGCATCACCGTGGCACCGAGGATGCCCGCCGCCAGATAGAGCTGGGCGCCATCGCCGAAGGTGGAGAGGCGGGGAACCAATCCGCCCAGCAGCGCAGGCCCATCGGGGCGGAGCAGCAACATCTCGACGGCGAAACAGGCCCCCACCAGGGCCACCAGCGCAATCACCAGGGCCTCCAGCCGCCGGATCCCGAAGCGTTGAAGGCCCAACAGCAGCAGGGTGTCGAAGGCGGTGAGCACCACCCCCCAGGGCAGGGGCAGGCCAAAGAGCAACTGGAGTGCCACCGCGGTGCCCACCAGTTCGGCCAAATCACAGGCCACGATTGCCACCTCGGCCAGCAGCCAGAGGGGCAAGCGCAGGGCCCCAGGCAGGTGGCGCCGGCAGGCCTGGGCAAGGTCGAGGCCGGTGGCGATACCGAGGCGGCAGCAAAGCGACTGCAAGAGCACCGCCATCAAGCTGGAGAGGGCCACCACCCAGAGCAGGCGGTAGCCAAAGGTGGAGCCTGCCGCCAGGTCGGTGGCCCAATTGCCCGGATCCATGTAGCCCACCGCCACCAGGTAGCCCGGACCGAGCACCCGCAGGAAGAGGCCCAGGCCTCCGCACCGGTGGGGATCGTCACACCGCGCCCGCCCAGGGCGGTGGCCTCCCTCACGGGGGTGGTCGGGGCGGAGGGAGAGTCCTTCTCCTTCGAGGTTCGGCGCGGTCCTGCGGGGGGAGGCATCAGCACCGATCGAAGGCGGGGCTGTTCCCGCCGGGCCTGGGCAGGCTAGGCAGTGGTTTACCCCAACCTGGCCCCTGCCTCAGCGGGGGGGGCCATGGCGTTGGGAAGGCAGACGAACGGCCGCCGTTTCCAGCGCCTCCAGCGAAGTGGGCCGCCCATACAACCAGCCCTGCCCACGCCGGCAGCCCATCGCCAGGAGCATGTCGCGCTCCCGCACGGTTTCCACACCCTCGGCCACCACATCGAGGCCCCGGGAGAGGAAGACCCGCACGAATTCCTTCAGCAGGCCATGGCAGCGGCTGTCATGGACCATGGCGGAGACGTAGGTGCGGTCGATCTTGACCTGGTCGATGGGCAGGGCCGTGAGCCAATCGAGGCCGCCATCGCCGGTGCCGAAATCATCCAGGGCAATACTCACCCCCACCTCCCGCAGGGCCCGCAGCAGGGGGGCGGCCCGCTCCTTGAGCTGAAACAGCTGGATCTCACTGATTTCAAGGGTGAGGCCCACCGGGGATACACCAGCGCGCTTGGCCTCGCGGACGATGTCGCCCACGAGCGAACCTCCCTCCAGCCGGGAGGAACTGAGGTTGATGGCCAGTCCCAGGTTTCGGCCGGTGCGGCGCCAGCGCCGCAGGGTATTCATCGCTTCAGTGAGCACCCAGCGGTCGATGGTTTTGATCTGGCCCGTGCGCTGGGCCATCGGAATGAAGGCCTCGGGAGGCAGCACCTTGCCACCCTCCTCCTGGAGCCGCACCAGGGCCTCAGCTCCCAGCACCCGACCGGTGCCCAGGTTGACCAGGGGCTGATACTCGAAGAAGAGTCCCCCCATCCGCAAGGCCACCTGCAGCTGTTGGCGCAGGGAGAGGTTGTCGGGATCGGCCCCTTCCTCCTCCGCTCCCAGAGGCCATTCGTGCAGTAACACGCCATCGCCGCCATCGCGCTTCACCTGCTGGAGGGCCCCCTCGGCGGCATCGAGCAGCTCGGGCCCACTCAACGCCCGCCGGCCGGAGGTGGCCACGCCGCAACTCACCGTGATCTCCAGCGACTCCCCCTTCTCCAGCCAGGCCTGGGCCATGCAGCGGCGCAACCGCTCGCCCAGGAGGAAGGCATCGCCATCGGTGCCCACATGTTCGGCAAGCACCAAAAACACATCAAAACCGGATCTCGCCAGCACATCCCCTCCGCGCAGGGCAAGCTGCAGGCGGCGGGTCACCTCCAACAGCAGGCGGTCGCCGGCGGCGGGACCGAAGGCATCGGTGAGCTCCCGGAAGCCATCGATGTCGACCACCAAGACCGCCAGCTGACTGGGGGATCGCTGGATCCGATCAACGGCCTGGGCCAGGCTGTTCGCGAAGGAGCGGCGGTTGGGAAGGCCGCTGAGGGGATCGGTGAAGGCCCTGGCCAACACCTCCTCCTCGCTGGCGCGGAGGGCCACCACATCCCGCAGGCTGAGCAGCCAATGGGCCCCGCTGGCCTCCCCAGCTTCAACCGGGGTGCTGCGCAGTTCGACCACCACCGTGCCACCGTCGTGGCGATGCAGCGGCAGGTCGAACTGCTCGGGCCGGCGCGACGCCAGGGCCAGCTCAAAGCGTTGCCGGTCGGCGGGGGGAGTCTCCGCCGCCAGTAGCCGGCTGGGGTGCTGGCCGAGCAAGTGGGACAGGTCGTAACCGGTGAGCTGGAGGGCGGCAGGGTTGGCCCAGAGGATGAAGGGGCCCTGGGGTTCAAGCCGTTCGGCGCTGATCAACAGCAGGGGATCGGGCACGGCGGCGAGGAGGGCACCGAGCAGTTGGAGCCGGCCATCCGGTCGCTCCGCAGGATGGTCGGGGGGTAGCAGGGCAACACCGAAGCCCCCATCAAAGGCAAAAACCCGGCAAGCCACTTCGCCGTCGCCGAGGGGCACGGTGCAGGGTTGGGGTCCTTCAGCCAGCAGGGGAACCAGCCCCTCCAGGGTCGGCTGCAGCGCGGGCCACACCCTGTCGAGGGGATCTCCAGGAACCGCGCCGGCCGCCATGGGGATGCGGGCCCGGGCGGCGTGATTGAGATCCAAAAGCTGGTGATCGGAGCCCACCAGCAGCAAGGGATCCCCAGGAAACCAGAGAAAACCAAGCGGGGCCGCCCGATCGGATCCAGGGGTCGACGGCACTCCGGAAGGGCCGCTGTTCATCCTTCGGAAGCTGATGGCCTGAAACTAGCGACACCCAGCCGATCAGGCGCGGAGCAGGTCCCGCCTTAACCGGAGGGAAGGAGGGCCTCGCCCAGCAATGCCTCCGGCGGCCCTGGCCGGCCAAACAGCCAACCCTGGCCGATGCCACAGCCCATCGCCAGTAGCGCATCGCGCTGGTCGGCGGTTTCAATCCCTTCGGCCACCACCCGGAGCCCCAACTCCTGAAACATCCGCACAAAACCCTGGACCAGGAGGCGGGTGCGGGAATCGTGCACCATCGGGGTGATGTAAGTGCGGTCGATCTTCACCTCATCGATCGGGATGCGACTCAGCCAGGCAAGGCTGGAATAGCCCGTGCCGAAGTCATCCAGGGCGATCGTCACCCCCGCCTCCCGCAACCTGGTGAGCTCCGTCACAGCGCGGGCCTCAAAGCGGAGCAGCACCGATTCGGTGATCTCCATGGTGAGGCCGGCCAGATCCACCCCGGTGCGATCGCGATGGGCGAAGAGGTCATCCACCAGGGTGCCCCGCTCCAGATGGGAGGGACTGATGTTGAGGGCGAGGCGATGGCGAAGCCCCCGCTGCTGCCAGCGGAGCAAGGTTTCGATGCCTTCCTGGATCACCCAACGCTCCAGCGGCAGAATCTGGCCGGTGCGCTCGGCTAGGGGGATGAAGGCATCGGGCGGAATCGCCTGGCCCTCCTTGGTCCACAACCGCACCAAGGCCTCGGCCCCCAGCACGGCGCCGCTGGGGAGATCCACCAAGGGTTGGTACTCCAGAAACAGACCGCCCTCCTGCAGGGCCTGCTGGAGCTGCTGGCGCAGCGAGAGGCTGGCCTGCACCTCCTCATCCACGGCCCGGTCGTAAACGGCCACACCATCGCGGCCCGCCGCCTTGACCTGATACATGGTGATGTCGGCCCGCCGCAGCAGTTCATCGGCGGAGAGGCCGCCGAGCCCAGTGGTGGCCACGCCGAAACTCATCGACAGAGGCAACTCCCGCCCCTGATGGGCCCAGGGTTCCACCAAGCTGCTGCGCAGCCGTTCGGCCAGGAGATAGGCGTCGGCGTCGTTGCCGACGTTTTCCGCCAGCACCACGAATTCGTCACCGCCGATGCGGGCGAGGCTGTCGCCCAGCCGCAGCTGCGCCTTCAACCGCCGCGTCACCTCCAGGAGAAGCTCATCGCCCACGCCATGGCCATGGCGGTCGTTGATCTCCTTGAAGCGGTCGAGATCGCAGAAGATCAGGGCCAGCTGGCTGCCCTGGCGATCAAGCCGGTTGAGCGCCTTCTCAAGCTGCTCAGCCATCCCCCGCCGGTTGGGCAGCCCGGTGAGCGAATCGTTGAATGCCTGCTCGATCAAGCGTTGCTCGCTATGGCGACGGGCACTGACATCCCGCTGCACCGAAACCCAGTGGGTGAAACGGCCCTGGGGATCGGCCAGGGGAGCGGCCTTGATCTCCGTCAAGTAGGTGCTGCCATCGCGGTGGTAGTTGAGCAGCTCCACCACCACGGGCTGCCAGGCGCTGATGGCCTCTCGGAAGCGGGAGAGTTCGCTGGCGGAGGTTTCGGGACCCTGGAACAGGCGGGGGCTGCGACCCAGCACTTCCTGCAGCCGATAACCGCTCTGGCGCAGCATGGCCTCGTTGGCGTACAGGATCACCGGCCCAGGGATGCCGTGGGGATCGGCCGTGGTCACCAGGATCGAGTCCTGGACCGATTCCAGGATCCTGCCGAAAAGCCTGAGCTGCTCTTGGAGCGGGGCATCGGCGGTTTCGGCCAGGAGCAACCCCACACCGAAGCCGTTGTCGGTGGGGAAGAGGCGGCAGGGCACCGAACGCCCCCGAAAGGCCAACGCCACATCCTGATGCGGGGCATCGGGGCCACGGGCCTTGAGCAGGCTGGCCAGCTCGGGCCAGCAGGCGGCCAAGGGGCTACCCACCGAAGGAGAGAGATCCTCTCCGAGCCAGCGGCTCGCCGCCGAATCGGTGAACACAACGCTCAGGTCGGCAGCCACCAGGAGCAGTCCATCACCGGGCAGGAGCAGGAAGGCCGGAGCTGGGCCTGGCTGGGCTTCGATGTCCTCCAGGGACGACCCGAAGGGGATGCCACGGATACGTCCCGACAACAAAGGGAGGGGAGAGGGGATTTCAGTCTCCCACCGCCACCAGAAAACGCCACCGGTGGAACACCGACCGCCCCATCCCTAGGCATCACTGGCACTCAGCCCATCGATGCCCAGCTCACTGGCAGGAAAAGCCTCCAGCAGTTCGGCCCCACCCACGCCATGGCTCCAGATCTGCACATCAGCATCGGGCGGACAGGCGAAGCTCCAGTCTTCAAACGGGAAGATCACCTTCTCGTGGAAAAAGGCATCCGGCCCCACACAGCGAAGAATCACCATCCGCTCGCTGCGATTGCTGTAAAGACAACCAGTCCCAAGGTCCGAGCGGGCGGGGTCCATGGGAAGGGCAGACGCGGGTGGGCTCAGCATCCCCTTCGCTGCGGGCAGGAACTGTGTCGAGAGCAACCAACGATTGGCACCACTGCGCAGCAAATCGATGCAGATCCGCACGCCGCGGATCGGATCCAACCCTGGTTGCCGTTCAGGCCTGGAAGACGGTGATATTGGCGAGTTCGCCGTAGGAGGCTTCAGCGCTGGAATCCACCCGGAAGGCCGTCCAGGTGGCAAAGGGCTCCGCCTCACTACCCCGCAGGGGCCAATCGATGCGACGGCCATTCAGGGTGAAACCCACACAGGTGAGGGCCAGGTCATCGGCCATCAACGACCAGAGCACATGCAGATCGGCGCGCTCAAACGTGGGGGGTTCCTCCAGCAGAACCCGTTCCGGCAGAAATCCCGGCAGGGTTTCGACCCGGCGCTGGTTCTCCCAGCCCAGGTAGGTGCCGTCTTCGGTGGGATAAAACCAGCAGGTTTCGTTTTCGGCCTCCCGCAGCGCAAAGCGATCGAGGCAGCGGATCGAGCGGATCGCCAGGGCCCGCAAAGGGTGGCCTAGGGGCTCCGTTGGGCCCGCTTCACGGGGATCCCCTTCCACCAGATAGACGCCGATCCAGTCGGAACGGGGATCGAAATGGGGCACCAGCGCATCACAGATCAGGCGGCGGCGCCCACCCCCCCCTTCAGCCTGGGGAGCCGCTGGATCGGGGAGGAGGAAGGGGTCGTGGCCGGATGCATCGGCCCGGCCATCGGCCACCAACTCATCGAGGCTGCCTTGCCAGCCCCCGGGGGTGCGGAAGATGCGCAGGGCCGCCGCACTGCCGATGCCCGACCTCTGCAGCAGCTCCAACTGCTCAGCCGTGGCGGAGGCGGGAAGAAGCGCCTCGGGGCCCACAACAAAGACCAGCGCGTAGAGGGGGCTGGCGGCGGGGGCGTCCATCGGAGAGGGGTCGCTGATGGCAGGGGGAGGGT
>JBAXOO010000025.1:0-10435 GCA_037133235.1 Cyanobium sp. ELA507 | reverse complement strand
CCCCGGGACAGAACCCCTCCGAGCGGGCCCAGTCGGTGACCATGGCGAGGTCGGCTTCGACCATGGGGCGAATGGCGTAGCCCATCGACGGTGGCGTTGGTTCAGTGCCCCAGCATGGCCGCAGGGACGCCGCACCGCTGGCCCCGGCACCACCCAGCCAGCCACGATTGATCTTCCAGCCGCAAACCACGACCAGCCATCCCATGCCCACCGCCAGGAGCCCATGGCCGCCCTGCCCGATCCCTTGGTGATCCCCGCGAGCATCGGCGCAAATCTATGGATGGCCGAGCAGATCGCCGCGGTGGCGCGGCTTCACGACGGAGCAGGATGGAAAAACGCCGCAGCCCCCCATGGCCCGCTTCCTGCTGGTGCTCAAGTCCAGCGCCCCCCTTGATGCCAGGGCGCTGATCGCGGGCCTTGATCCCTTGATCCAGCAGCTGCAGGCCGAGGTTGACCACCGCACCCCCGCCCACCTCAGCGCCCTGTTGGGGGGGTCCGACAGCCTGCGGCTGCAGCTCTTCGCCGATGTGCAGTCGAAACTGGATGGGCGGGTGCTGGAGATGGTGCTGATGAGTCGGGAACCCATGGGCCGCGGAGCCCCCCACACCCGCCAGCGCTTTGAACACCTGGTGGAGCTGGCGGTCGAAACCATGCCCCACCTCACCCCGGTCTTCCGCTCCGACCGGGATGGGGCGATCCCCTCCGGCGTCTGATGCCATGACCCCGATGCCCGCCAAGCACCAACGGCCGCCCCTGGGCGAAGCCGCCCTCCTGGATCCGCCCCGGGGTTACCGCCAGCTGGCCTGGCTGGGCCTGGTGCTCAACGGCCTGGCCATCCCCGCCGTGGTGCTTTTGATCCTCAACGACCCCACCTGGCGCACGGCCAACATCGCCGTGGGGGCTGGGGCGGTGCTGCCCACGGCGGCGGTGGGACTGGTGGCCTGTACGGCCCTGCTGCGCTGGCGCCACTGGGGCCAGGTGCTGGCAATCGTGGCCCTCTCCCTCAGCCTGGCGGTGGCGGTGCCCTACGGCATCGTGCGCCTGGTGTTGGTGGAGCAGGGGCGGGTGCAGCTGGCGGTGCTCTGTCCCCTGCTGTGGGCGTTCAATGCCGCGGTGCTGGTGTTTTGGTGCCGCCCGGCGATTCGCCACTACCTGCGCTGAGCGGTCCGCCGCCGCCCCTGGCCAGGCCGAATCAGCAGCGTGGGCGCCTACGCCGCAGATCTCTAGCCGATCAACACCGGATCCTGTTGCGTCGGTGACAGTCAACAGCTGGCACAAGGACCATGATGGAATCCAAGCGGGACCCATCCCATGGCCATTCCCATGCCCGGCCTTGCCCGGACCAGCACCTCTAACGCCGCAGCCGCCTTTCAGCGGGTTTACCGCCTGGTAGACCGCCAGGGCAACCCCCACCCGGTGCTTGACGACCTCTACGACACCCTGGAGGCCGCCTGGACGGAAGCACGACTCTGGTGGAACGACCAGCGCAACAGCAGCGAGCCCATGGAAATCGGGGTGGAGGTGAGCACCTCGATCGGCACCTGGCGCACCCTGCGCCATCCCGCCGGTTGAGCCTTAGGCCGCTGGCTGATTACCAATAGGTGTTCTGATAAATGCGCAGGGTGCCCACCCCCACCGGACTGCCCACGGGGTTGGGGCCGGCGGGGAAAGCCTCCACCTGAAACAGGTAGGTATCCGATTGCATCGGGTTGAACCAGGGGATCAGCACCGTGGTGATCGTGCTTCCGGGCGGAATGGGCTCCGGGAAAGTCACCTGCATGGTGCGACTCTCCTGATCCCAGTTGGCCTGCACCGGCACCGGCCGCCCCTCGCGACGCGGCCGGCCCAGGAAGGCCCTAGTGCGCTGCGGGGAAAAGGGAAACTGCCAGTCGGCACCACGGATCTGCTGGAAGCTGAACCGGCCGAGGGAGGCCCCCGCGTCGGGCTCCAGCTCCAGGGTCACGTAGTACTCCGGCTGGGGCTGGCCCACCGTGGAGGTGTAGGTGATCAGATCCACCTTCCAGGGGGCCTTCACAAACAGCGTGGAGCCGGAGAGTTCGAGGGCCCGGGCCACCGCACTCACCTGCAGCGCCTGCAAGGCCCCAGGCAAAGGAACCAGCGCGTTGCCGCCCCCAAGCGCTACCCCAAGAGCCACAGCCAGGGGCAGCGGCCGGCGGAGTGGGCCCAAGGCCCTGCGGCTGGAGCCAGAACCGGCCATCGATCCGCTGGATAACTGGCCAAACGCTAGGCAGGCTGCGCTTGCTCCGCCAACAAGAAAGGACGGGGATCCTGGTCGTAGCGGTGGTTCTGGGTCAGGGGCAAGGCCGGAGCTGAAGGATCAAGAGGGTCGAGGGCCGCGGTGTGCTCCAGGGCCCGCCGCAGGCGCCGCGCCCCATGGAGGGGCATGTCGCGGGGCACGCTGATCCGCTGGGCCAGGCTGCGCAGATCGGCGGCCGTGCCGCCGGGGGGCGGACAGGAATCCCCCTGGATCAGGTGGGTGAGGGCGCAGCGAAGGGCGGTGTCGAAGGCGCCGCTCCCCTGGCCGTAGCGCTCCAGCAGCGCAGCGCGGTGCCGCAACACCCGGGCCAGGGCCACCTCAGCCGCATCGGCAGGCTTGTTCTGGCTCGTTTCCGGGTCGGCGCCATCGGGGGCCGTGATCGGCCAGGGGCCCCGGTCAATCTGGGCGGCCAGGGCGCGCTGGTGCTCGGAACCGCTGGCATGGCAGCCGCCCATCTGGGGCGGCAGATCGTGGGCATGGGTATGGAAATCGCTCTGGCAGCCCAGGTAGGTCGGGCGTTGCTCAAGGGCGGCAAACCAACGCCCAATCGCCGGGTGGCGGTGACGGAGCAGGTAGCCCTTGTAGTAGGCGAGGCTGGCGTTCATCCGCTCCAGGTAGGGCACGAACACCAGATCGGCCGTGCTGAGCTCCTCCAGAAAGAAGGGGCCGGGGGTAACCGCCAAGGCATCCTCCACGGCCGTGGCGATCCGCTCGAAGGTCCCGGCGGCCACCTGCTCACCGCGCTCCCCCAGGCCCGGCCTGCAGAGCCACTGGCACCAGGCCCGGAAGAGGGTCCGCTCCAGGCGCCGCAGGGGCAACACCTGGGGATCGTCCATCCCCCGGTGCAGGGGACCGAAGGCCGCTTCAAGGGCGCCCAGAATCTGATCGCTCTCGGTGATCAGCTCACCATCGAGCTCCAGGGCCGGAAGCATGCCGGAGGGCACCAGGCGCCGGTACCAGTCCTCTTTGTTGCCGTAGCAATTCATCGTGACCTTGCGAACCCGGTAGGGAATCCGCCGCTCCTCCAGCCACAGCCACACCTTCTGGCAGTAAGGGCACCAAGCGTGATGGTCGCGGTAGAGGGTCACCCGCACCGCGTCCTCTGGCTGGCCGAACAGCCGCAGCCGGGCCTGGGCATTCGTCGCTCCTTGGACACGATCGCGTTCGGGCGCAGCCCGGGCCTCCAGGGCGGCCCAGCCCAGGGGTTCGGGCCCAGGGTCAGCATCATGCGGGTGGCCTAGGTCCATGGCGATCAGCTTCCGCTCCAGCGCAAAATCGTGGCGCATCGGCGCAGGTTTCGGGGATGCGGGATTTGCGCAACCCCCGCAGCACTTCCGCCGCCCATGTGCCGCCAGGACTTGACGGCGGCCGAGGCGATCCGAAACAACAAAACAGAAGGATGGCGGCTTCTGTTTCGCTTGCTACAGAGCCGTGCCCGTCCTGGCGGCAGTGTGTCCGAGCGAACTCTGAAGAGGCTCCTTCCCTCATGACACGGACCCTTTCGTCCGGTGGAGGTCCGTCCGCCGCGACGACCTTTGACCGCTTCCGCACCAAGGTGCTGGCGGGGGTGCAAGACCCCCAACTGCGGCGCTATGCCTTCTTCTTGATGGCAGTCGGGGCGGGCCTCCTCCCCCTCATGGCTGGCTCCGCCCATGCCGCCCTGTCCAAAGCGGTCAACGATGGCGCCGACACCCTGCTGATGCTGATGGGCTCGGCCCTCGTTCTGCTGATGACTCCAGGGCTGGCCTTCTTCTACGGCGGTTTCACCCGCTCGAAGAACGTGCTCAACACCATGATGATGAGCTTCTTCCTGATGGGGCTTATCGGTGTGCTGTGGGTCGTGATCGGCTACAGCCTCGCCTTTGACGGCGGCTTCAAGAGCCCCTTCATCGGTGGCCTCGGAGCAATGTGGATGAATGGCGTCGGCGGTGAATTGGGCGACGCCCCTTTGGCGGACGGTTTCAACCTGAGCGCTTCGTCCTTTGCCCTGTTCCAGGGCATGTTTGCGATCATCACGCCGGCCCTGATCTCCGGGGCAATCGTGGAACGGGTGAGCTTCAAGGCCTGGTTCTGGTTTTGCACGATCTGGAGCCTGCTGATCTATTCGCCCATGGCCAAGATGGTCTGGGGTGGTGGTTTCATCGGACCCTTCGGCACCATTGGTGCGATCGACTTTGCCGGTGGCACCGTGGTGCACATCGCCTCCGGGGTGGCGGCCCTCGTTGCGGCCGCGATCATCGGTGAGCGGAGCACCTGGCCGGATAGCAAGCGGCCGCCCCACAACGTGCCCTTCATCCTGCTCGGCGCCGGCCTGCTTTGGTTCGGCTGGTTTGGTTTCAATGGCGCCAGCATGTTTGCTGCCAAGACTGCAGGCTTCCCCTTCCTCACCACCACCACCTCGGCCTCGGCCGGTCTGCTGGTCTGGTGTCTGATTGAGTGGTTCAAGGATGGCAAGCCCACCGCCGTGGGTGCGGCCACTGGTGCCGTGGCCGGTCTGGTGGGAATCACTCCAGCCGCCGGATTCGTCTACATGCCCCAATCCCTCCTGATTGGTGCCCTCACAGCGATCGCCTGCTTCATCGCCGTTCAGGTCAAGGCCTCGATCAAGTTCGACGATTCGCTTGACACCTTCATGGTGCACGGCGTTGGCGGCACGGTGGGTGCTCTATTGACAGGCCTGCTGGCGGCAAAGTCCCTGGTTCCAGCCGACTATTTCCCCCTTTCGGCCAAGATCCTTGAGGAGGGCGGCAATGGTGGCCTTTTTCTGGCCCAGTTCAAGGCTGTTCTGTTCACCTTCGGTTTCGTAGGGCTCGGCACCGCCTTGATTCTCTGGTTCCTGAAGCTGTTCATGCCCCTGCGCGTGAGCGTCAACGATGAGGAACGCGGGCTCGACTACGTGGCCCACGGGGAAGAGGCTTACGACCCAATGACCAACTGAGCCGGAGCACCCCATGAAAATGATCACAGCCCTCGTGCGTCCCTCCAAAGTGGACGCCGTCAAGTCAGCCCTGGTCGCCCTCGACATCGTGGGCATGACCGTGAGCGAAGTGCGCGGCTTCGGTCGCCAAAAGGGCCAGGTGGAGCGCTACCGCGGCAACGAATTCACGGTGGATTTCCTCCAGAAATCCAAGATCGTTGTGGTCCTTGAGGATGCCAAGGTGGAGGCCGCCATCACGGCCATCACCGAAGCTGCCCGCACCGGTGAAATCGGTGACGGCAAGATCTTCGTGACCCCGGTGGAGAATGCCATCCGCATCCGCACCGGAGACCGCGGCGAAACCGCCCTCTGACCAACTGCTTTTGGTTCGTTGCCCCCGGAGATCCGGGGGCTTTTTTTTGGCCAATGGATCAACAGGCCAAGGACCGGCTCCCGCTCCCAGCTCGGTGCGTCGGTCAGAAAGACCATTCATCGCCAAGCTGATTCAGTCTGAATTGGGGTTGGTGTTTTCCTGAGAGGCCCGGGAGTTTTCGATCAACACGCCCAGGAAAGTGGAGGAATCGGCGGGAATGGGCTGATCAAACGACATCCCCACGTAGTGGGCTCGCATCACACAATCGGTCCAAAGCAGACGTACCTGGCGCTCAATCACCGCGGGCCCGGCGTGCTGGTGCAAACGCAGCAGGCAATCCATCCCGATCGGGATATCTTCAAACGCCTGGATGCAGGCACCCTGGGTGCTGATGTCCCAGAGCAGGCCGTGGTAGGTGTGATCTGGTGTCACCAACTCGGCGTTGATGCGCACACTGAAAACCGGCACTGTATAGCGACCTTCGCGTCGACGGACTAGGGCGTTTTTGTCCTTCTTTTTTGGCATCCGCCTAGATCGTTCGCACCTTGATCAGCTCAACTGGCTTCCATGGGAAGACCGGTTGAATTCAGCCCCAACAACCGATGGGGTCTTTGGAGTGTAGCGATGGGCTCAAGAAGCATCCTGCTGCATTGGCCCTAAAACGCAGCGGAGGCCAGGCCTTGCAGCACACTGAGGGGGGAAGTGCCGTTTTCCCTCGTGTCCAACCCCGCCCAACGCTTCGATCTGCTGGTGCTGGGGGCAGGCTCCGGCGGACTGGCCGCCGCCAAACGGGCGGCTTCCTACGGGGCCCGCGTGGCCATCATCGAAGGGGACCGGGTTGGCGGCACCTGCGTGATCCGCGGCTGCGTGCCCAAGAAACTGCTGGTCTACGGGTCCGCCTACCGCGATGGGCTGGCCGATGCCCCGAGCTACGGCTGGATGCCAACGGCGGAGCCGGCCCTGCGCTGCGATCCCTCCGTGCTGCTGTCCAAGGTGCGCGGCGAGGTGGATCGGCTCAATGCGCTCCACATCAGCTTCCTCGCCAAGGCCGGGGTTGCATTGGTGGGGGGCTGGGGCCGCTTTGTGGATCCCCACCGGGTGGTGGTGCAAAGGGCTGAGGGCGACGAACTCCTGCTCGAAGCGGAGCGGATTCTGATCGCCGTGGGGGGGCGACCCGAGCGGCCGGCGATCCCCGGGGCCGAGCTGGCCTGGGTGAGCGATGACCTCTTCGAGCTGCGCCAGTTGCCGGAGCGGGTGGTGATCGTGGGCGGCGGCTACATCGCCTGCGAGTTCGCCTGCATCCTCCAAGGTCTTGGGGTGGAGGTGTTGCAGGTGGTGCGGGGTCCCCGGATCCTGAGGGGCTTCGATGCCGAAGCCGCCAGCGCCGTGCAGGAGGCCATGCAGGCCCGGGGCATCAGCCTGCGGTGTGGGGAAAGCCCAGTGGCCATCGAAGGCCAATCCGGCCAGCTCCGCCTCCAGACCTCAACCGGCGCAACCCTCGAAGCTGGCGGCATTCTGCTGGCCACCGGCCGCCGCCCCTTCCTGGCGGGCTTGGGCCTGGAGAGCGCCGGCGTCACCACCGAGGCCCACCGCATCCCCGTGGATGGCCACCAGGCCACCAACGTGCCCCACATCTTCGCCGTGGGCGACGTGACCGACCGGGTGAACCTCACCCCCGTCGCCATCGATGAGGGGCGGGCCTTCGCCGACAGCACCTACGGCAACCGGCCCCGTCAGGTGGACCACAGCCTGGTGGCCTGTGCGGTGTTCAGCCGACCGGAATTGGCGGCGGTGGGGCTCAGCGAGGAGGAGGCGATCCAGCGCCATGGGGCCGATGGGGTGCGGGTGTACCGGGCCCGCTTCCGGCCGATGCAGCAGGCCCTGCCAAACCGGGGGCCAGCGGTGCTGCTGAAGCTGGTGGTGGAGGTGGCCAGCGGCCGGGTGCTGGGCTGCCACATGGTGGGCGATCACGCCGCTGAAATCATCCAGATGGCCGCCATCGCCGTGGGGATGGGGGCCACCAAGGAGGATTTCGATCGCACCATGGCGCTCCATCCCTCGGTGGCCGAGGAGTTCGTGACCATGCCCAACTGAAGCGGATCCGGACGGGCTTCAGACCGCCGCCAGCCCCTTCTCGTTAAACATGCCTTCAAACAACACCGAGGAGAGGTAGCGCTCACCCGAGTCGGGCAGCACCACCACGATGGTCTTGCCGGCAAAGGCCTCCTCCCGGGCCAGCCGCACGGCGGCGGCAGCGGCGGCGCCACAGGAGATGCCCGCCAGGATGCCCTCCTCCTTCATCAGGCGACGGGCCATGGTGACGGCCTCCTCATCGCCCACGGTTTCGACCCGATCCACCAGGGACAGATCGAGGTTTTCAGGCACGAAGCCGGCGCCAATTCCCTGGATCTTGTGGGGCCCGGGCCGCAGGCTCTCGCCGGCCAGGGTCTGGCCGATCACTGGGCTGTTGGTGGGCTCCACCGCCACCGAAACGATCGAGCGGCCCCGGGTCTGCTTGAAGTAGCGGCTCACGCCGGTGATCGTGCCACCGGTGCCCACACCGGCCACGAAGGCATCGACCTTGCCCTCGGTGTCATCCCAGATCTCTGGGCCGGTGGTGTCATGGTGAATGCGGGGGTTGGCCGGGTTGCTGAACTGCTGCAGCAGCACGTAACGACCAGGGTCGGAGGCGGCCAGCTCCCGGGCGGTGGCGATGGCCCCACCCATCCCGAGGCGGCCTTCGGTGAGCACCAGCTTGGCGCCGTAGGCCGTGAGCAGCTTGCGCCGCTCCATGCTCATCGTCTCCGGCATGGTGAGGGTGAGCGGAATGCCCCGGGAGGCCGTCACAAAGGCCAGGGCAATGCCGGTGTTCCCGCTGGTCGGCTCGATCAGTTCCCGGCCGGGACCGAGCAGCCCATCCTTTTCCGCCTGCCAGATCATGGCGGCGCCGATGCGGCACTTCACCGAATAGGCGGGGTTACGGCCCTCGATCTTGGCCAGCACCCGGGCCCCACAGCCCTCCGTCACCCGGTTGAGCTGCACCAGGGGTGTACGGCCGATGGTGAGGCTGTTATCGGCATGGATCGGGCTCATGCTGCAAACGGGTCGCTGGCTAGGCGCACCCTAGTCAGGGCTGGGTGTCCTGCCCTGTCAAGCCAACAGGGCACATCCCACCGACACCCCTGCTCCATAAGATCCAGACACCTCGGCGACTGCCCCGACGGGTGACCCCCTCCTTCCCCTTGCTGCCGGCCCTGAGCGGCCTGCTCCTCCTTCTTCTCTCGGTGGCGGTGCTCACCGTCGTGATCGAGCGGCTGCGCTGGTGGGGACGCTGGTGGCAGAAGCGCCACCAGCGCAACGCCAGCTGGACCCAACGCCTGGCCTTCCCCGGCGTGGAGCGCCCAGAACTGGAACAAACCCTCGAGGATTGGGATCGGGAGATGCGCTGGGGCGAACCCCTGATGCAGGCGGCGGCCGTGCTCGCACCGCTGTTGGGCCTGATCGGCACCGTCACCGCCCTGATGGGGGTGCTGGCCCAGCTGGGGCCTCGGCTGGAGCTGCCGGCCGGAGCCAGCCTCGCCTCCTACGGCCAGGTGCTGCTGAGCACCGCGGCGGGTCTGGTGGTGAGCCTGATCGCCACGGCGGCCCTGCTCGCCTCCCAGGCCCTGCGGGATTGGCAGATCGAGGGCCTCCGGCGCCAGCTGCGCCGCAGCCTGGGACCAGCACGATGAGCCTGGCCCTTCAGAGCCTGGTGGGTTTCACCCTGCTGGTCTGCGCCGGCGTGGCCGCGGTTCCCCTTCTGGTCGGCGCGCCCGAGCCGCGGCCCGATCCGGGGGTTCCTCCCGGCAGGGCCCAGGCCCTGCGGGTGGTGGAAGCCCCCGGCGGACGCTGGTACCTCAATGGCGAGCCGATCGGCCGGGAGTCCCTGGCCTCCCTGCTCCGCGACGCCCCCACGCCCCAGCCGGTGCAGTTCCTGCCTTCCGCTGCCCTGGGGGTTGGTGAGGTGGCCGCTTCCCTGCGCTGGCTGCGCCGCAACGGCCGTGGGGGTGCTCTTCTGGCCCTCCCACCTCAGAACAGCGAAAGCGAAATGGCGGGGTCCACCCACGCGGCGCCACCGCCCCCCCTGCCGTGATGCGCGCCAGCCTGCTTGATGGCATCGGCTTGGGCCTGGTGGGCAGCGCCCTGGCGGTCTTGGCCACGGCCGTGGTGGTGCTGCCCCAGCGGCTGGCCCAGCGTCCCGGTAGCCAGGGGGTGCTGGCCCTTCACCTGGATGCGGCGGGCACCTTGCGGCTCTGGAACCGGCCGATCCGGGCCCAGGAGCTGGTGGAACTGCTCAACCGCAAGGCCACCAGCCAGGAGGGAGCCGATGCCGTGTTGCGGCTGATTCCCGATCCCGCCGTGCCCTGGGGCGTGGTGCGGCAGGCGGCTTCAGGCCTGGAGAACACCGGGCTGCCCCTGGAGTTGCAATTGCCATGAGGGCCACACCCCTGCGCCTCAGCCTGCTGGCGGCCCTGCTGCTGCACCTGCTCGCTGTCTCGGCATGGCAGCTGAACCGATCCCGCCAGCGCCCCCCCACCCGGCTGGTGGCGGCAGACGACACCCCCATCCTTTTGCAATTCAGCCGCCAGGCCGCCATCGACACCGAGCCCCTGGCCATTCCCCTGCCGCCGGCCATGCCCCTGCCGCTGCCTCCCGCCGCTGGCAACAGCCCCAGCAATCCTCAGGCCAACGCCAGCGGACGGCCACCCCAACCAGGCCCTGAGCTGCCAGCGCGGGCCAGGACGGGTCAGCGGCCCAAGGCTGGGAACATGCGGCCAAGTGACGGCAAGGGCCCGGCCACCAGCCCCAGCCCCGGCCGGGCTGGGGC
>JBAXOO010000024.1:0-10499 GCA_037133235.1 Cyanobium sp. ELA507 | reverse complement strand
GGTGCTGTCACCTTCAAGAGCGCTCCCAATTACGAGGCACCCACCGATGCCGGTGCCAACAACGTTTACGACTTCACCGTCACCGCTTCCGATGGCACCCTGAGCTCCGCCGCCCAGGTCGTGGCGGTCACCGTCACCAACGTCAACGAAGCTCCGTCGATCACCTCCGGTGCCACCGCTTCCTTCGCTGAAAACGGCACCGGCACGGTGTACACCGCCACCGCCTCCGATCCAGACGCGAGCAGCACGCTCACCTATTCGATCGCTGGTACGGATGCCAGCCTGTTCAATATCAACAGCAGCACAGGCGCTGTCACCTTCAAGAATGCGCCCAACTTCGAATCACCGGCCGATGCAGGCGCCAATAACGTCTACGACTTCACGGTCAGCGCCTCCGATGGCAGCCTGAGCTCTGCAGCCAAGGCCGTGGCGATCACCGTCACCAACGTCGTCGAATCGGCGCCTGTTCTGACCAGCGTGACCATCAACCTCACCGAGGGTGAAACCAAAACGCTGGCGGCCAGCAACTTCGTGGTGAGCGATCTCGAAGGCACCACCAGCTTCACCTTCACGGTGAGTTCCGTGGCTGCCGGCATCTTCCAGCTCGCTTCCAATCCCGGTCAGGCCATCACCACCTTCACCACCAGCCAGCTCAATGCCGGTCAGGTGCAATTCGCCCAGAACGGGGGTGAGGCCCCGCCGTCTTACTACGCCACGGCCAGCAATGGCAGCAGCTCGTCCAACATCCTGCCCGTGGTGGCTGTGATGTTGAACGTCAACGACTCCCCGGTTGTGGTGTCGGCCAGCCTGACCGTGGCGGAAGGCCAAACCGTGGCCGTCGGCACGGCCAACTTCAACGTGACCGATAGCGATAACAGCAGCTTCACCTACACCGTTACCAGCGTCAGCAACGGCCGCTTCCAGCTCAGTTCCATCCCCGGCCAGGCGATCTCCAGCTTCAGCACCGCCCAGCTCACCGCCGGCCTGGTGCAGTTCGTCCACGACGGCGGCGAAGCGGCCCCGGCCTACAGCGTGCAGGTGAGCGACGGCAGCCTCAGCAGCAACACCGCCGCTGCCTCGATCAGCTTCACCAACGTGAACGATGCCGCAATCGTGACCGCCGGCAACAGCATTGGTTACACCGAAAATGGCAGCCCCGCCGTGATCAGTGGCTCGATCACGGTGAGTGATGTGGACAGCGCCAACCTGAGCGGCGCCACCGTGGCGATCAGCAGCGGCTTCAGCGCCGGTGATCTGCTCAGCTTCGCCAACCAGAACGGCATTAGCGGTGCCTACAACGCCGCCAGCGGCGTGCTCAGCCTCTCCGGTTCAGCCACCGTGGCCCAGTACCAGGCCGCCCTGCGCTCGGTGGGCTACAGCTCCTCCTCGGAGAACCCCACCGCCAGCTCCGCCAGCCGCTCGATCAGCTGGCTCGTCAACGACGGCGGTGCTGCCAACAACCTCTCGGCCCCGGCCTACTCCACGATCACCCTCACTTCGGTCAATGACGCGCCTGGTGCCGCCAGCAGCACCATCACCATCGCCGAAGACACCTCCTACACCTTCTCGGCCGCCAACTTCGGCTTCACTGACGTTGATGGCAACAGCCTCAGCAACGTGATCATCACGGCGCTTCCGGTTGCCGGAAGCCTGCGGCTGAACGGCGTGGCCGTGACCGCCAACCAGGTGATTCCAGCCGCCAGCCTTGGCCTGCTGGTGTTCAGCCCGGCGGCCAATGCCAACGGGGCTGGCTATGCCTCGATCGGTTTCCGCCTCCAGGACAACGGCGGCACCGCCAACGGTGGCAGCGACACCTCCGCTGCGGCAGCCATCAGCTTCAACGTGACTCCGGTCAACGATGCTCCGGTGATCACGAGCAATGGCGGCGGCGCTACCGCGGCCGTGAGTGTGGCGGAGAACACCACGGTGGTGACCACCGTGACGGCCAGCGATATCGACAGCACCGGCCTCAGCTACAGCATCGGCGGCGGCGCCGACCAGGCCAAGTTCAGCATCAATGCCAGCAGCGGCCTGCTCAGCTTCGTGGTGGCCCCCGACTACGAAAACCCCAGCGATGCGGGCGGCGACAACACTTACGACGTGATCGTGAACGTGAGCGATGGCAGCCTTTCGGCCAGCCAGGCGATCGCAGTGGCGGTGACGAATCTGATCGACACGCCGAACGAAGTTCCCACCCTCACGATCACTTCCCCGATCTCAGGCGGTTACCTCAACGCCGCAGAGCAGCTCGTGCCCCTGGTGCTTTCCGGCACCATCGCGGGGCTCACCACGGGCGCCAGCGTGACGGTGGGTGTGGCCGGCTTCAGCTACAGCGCCACCGTGACCGGCAACACCTGGAGCCTCAGCGTGCCTTCGGCCGATCTGCAGGCCCTCAACCAGGGAACCATCAGCGTCAGCGCCAATGGCAGCGATCTGGCCGGCAACACCGCCTCGGCCAGTGCCTCCTTCATCAAGGACACGATCAACCCCACGGTGTCGATCAACGGGCCGGTTGCCGTTGATGGCTACCTCAGCGCCAGCGAGGCGACCAGCAGCCTCACGATCAGCGGCAGCAGCAGCGGCATCGCCGCCGGCCGCTTGATCACCCTGGCCGTGGGCAGCAGCAGCTTCACCGCCACGGTGCAGGCGAACGGCAGCTGGTCCCAGACCCTCAGCTCCAGCCAGCTCCAAAGCCTCAGCGACGGCACGATCACGATCACGGCCAATGGCAGCGATGCCGCTGGCAATGCAGCCCCCGAAGCAAGCACCAGCCTGGTGAAGGACACCAGCACCCCCACGATCAGCCTCAACCAACCGATCTCGGATGGCTATCTGAACCTCAGCGAGCTGGCGGTGCCCCTGGCCCTTGCCGGCAGCGTGAGCGGCGTCAATGGCCAGACCGTGACCGTGACCCTGGTGGCCGGCGGGACCACCCTGGCCACCCTCACCACCATCGCCAGCGCCGGCGCCTGGAGCCTGAATGTGCCCACCGGCACCCTCAGCGCCCTGCCCCAAGGCACCATCACCGTGAACGCCGCCGTGAGCAACGCCGCCGGCACCGCCGCCAGCCCTGCCACGGCCTCCTTCATCAAGGACACCCTGCCCCCCAGCCTCACGATCACCAGCCCGATCGGCGGCGATGGCTACGTGAACAAGAACGAAACCAATTCGGCCCTGGCGATCAGCGGCACCACCTCCGGCGCCAGCAATGGCCGACCCGTGAGTGTTGTGGTGGGCGGCGTCAGCTATGCCACCACGGTGAACAACAACACCTGGAGTGTGTCGGTGAGCTCCACGGCCCTCAAGGCCCTCATCGACGGCACCATTGCCGTGGCCGCCAGCGTCAGCGATGAGGCCGGCAACGCAGTGAGCCAGGCCAGCAGCTTCATCCTCGACACGGTGGCTCCCACCACGGCCCCGACGGTCACCCCCACCACCACCGATCCCTCCACCTTGGCGGTGCTCAGTGGCACGGCCACCGTGCCTACGGGTGGTGGCCTCACCGTCACGGTGAACGGCGCCAGCTACAGCTCCGTGGCTGTTTCGGGCGGAGCCTGGACCCTCAACCTCGCTTCCGCCACGCCCTCGAGCGGCAGGCTCGGCAGCTTCCTCGATGGCACCACTTACACCGTGACCGCCACTGCGACCGATCAGGCCGGAAATGGCACGAGCGGCAGTGGCACCCTTGGGGTCAGCACGCCTACCCCCAACACCCCCACGGTGAACGCCCTCACCACGGGCCTGGATGTCAACGGCAAGCCCAGCAGCCCGATCAGCGGTGGGGTTCAGCTGCGCTCCGGCGAAAAACTCACCGTCTCGGTGACCAATGGCACGACAACCGCCATCTACGACAACGTCATGCCAACGGGCAGTGGTTCGACCTGGAGCATCAACCTGGGGAGCGCAACACCCACCTCCGGCAGCCTGCCCGTCTTCGTGTTGGGCAACTCGTACAACATCATTGCCAAGGTGACCAGTGCCAATGGCAGCCTCACCGCCACCGACACCAGCAGCGGTGAACTCACGATCGGAACGCTGACAAACCTCGGCACCCTCTCCGCTGCCGTTACAACCAATGGCGCAGAAGACAACGGTGCCGATGGCACGATCAGTGGCACCCCTACGGTGTTTACCTTCACCCGCACCCCGGCCAGCGGCGTCCTGGCCGCCAACCTGCCGGGACTGATCGCCTCCTATAGCCTCGGCGGCACTTCCGTACTCGGCAGCGATTACGCCGCCCCAGCTGGTTACAACCCAACGACGAATCAAGGCACGGTGAGCTTCGCTGCCGGGGCACTCACAACAACGCTGACACTGAATACGATCAACAACAGCATGGTGAACGGCACCCGCAGCCTCAATGCCTACCTGATCAAACCCTCCGACTACACCCTCGCCGTTAATTACAGCGCCGGTGCCCTGCTTGTTGACAACGATGTGGCCGCCGCAGCTGTGGTGAGTCTGCCCGTGGTCAGCATCAATAGCACCAGCCTTGTGGAGGGCATTGCCGGCACCAGCTCAACAGCCAAGCTGCAGGTCACCTTGAGCCAGGCCTATAGCCAGGACGTCTCGGTGCAATGGACAACCACGTCCAGCCCCGGTGGATCCCTGCCGAATGCCACCGCCACCGCAGGCTCCGACTACGTGGCCGCCAGCGGCACGGTGGTGATTGCGGCCAACAGCACCGCCGCCAACGTCAACATCACGATCAATGGTGATAACAGCCTGGAAGCAAACGAAAACTTCTATGTGCAGCTCACCGGTGTCGCCAACGCCACGCTCAGCTCCACGCGTTCGACCGGCACCGTGACCATCGTGAACAACGATGCCTCTGGCAAGTTGATCGATAATTCCACCAGTACCACCGCCGTTACCCTGACCGGCACCGACTACAACGACACTCTGATTGGTGGTAGCGCTAGTGACCTCATCACCGGTGGTATCGGGGATGATCGTCTCAAAGGTGGCATGGGAGGCGACCAGCTCAACGGTGGCACCGGCAGCGACACCTTTGAGTACGGCAGCTTGAGTGAATCAACCCGAGGCACCACCAATCAGGACTACATCGTGAACTTCGACCTCGGTTCCGATCGCATCAAATTGCCTTCCCTTCCTGGCAGCTTCTTCAATGCGGGCGCCATCACCGCCACCACGATCGATGCGGCGATCACCTCGCTCTATGTGGACAAGAACCGTGCCCTGGCTGGAAACCAGGCCATGGCCAGCGGCGATGCCGTGCTCTTCTCCTACAAAGCCACCGGTGCTTTGTTAGCCACCACCTATCTGATGGTGGCTGCCGGAAACTCAGCCAATTCCAGCGCCGACCTGTTCATCCGGATGGGCAGCGGTCTGACCGGCGTGGCGGTAGGTCAGGTGACCACCCCCTTCTTCTCCACCACCTGAGCGGTGGCATTCGGGCCGGGCTCTCGAAGCCTGGCCCCAAGAGGCTCGGCCGGTTTTCCGCCGCCATCGGCGCCCGCATTAGGCCATGGCCCGCACTATTTGCATTACAATGCAGCAATACGACTCATACGGCATCGACGCCGCCCCGTCCCCATACCCTTTTCAGCGCATCCATGACAGCTCCATCGGGCCGTTCCAAGGTTCGGCTCCGCATCCTGCAGCTGCTGGCCTTGCCTCTCCTGGGCTTGGCGGCCCCGGCAGCCCATGCCGAAGCTGGCTTCACCACCCCGTTTGATCCTGAACATTGGCTCGTGGTCAACACCACGGGTGGCCTTGTGGACGAGACGCTTGCTTACAGCGCATTCATGTGCAGTGGGAGTGGGGTCGAAAGCCCTGGATCCAATGAGGTCGCCTGTATCGCCGCCTACACCCCTACAGGCGATAACAATGATGTGAACCTGGTTGGCTCAACAGCTGGTCCTTCTGGTGGCGGCACCTCGGATACGGTGAGGTCTTCCACCCTTGTGTTTACCAATACCTATTGGCGACCCTATTTGGTTTCTTTCAACTGGTCGTTCACTGCAGGCGATCTCATCTCGGATCCTGGCGCTAATCAAAACGTGAGCTTTCTGGTTAACCCGGGTTTTATCTCTCCTAACGGCACCTCCGGGAATACCTATTCATACACTTCTGATTACGGAACTCTCTATCAAGATGTTGGCTCCATTGCCTATGTGCCTCCCGGCGCAACCCTTTCCTTCAGCATCAACACCCTCGATAACACCGGCGACCCGGGCGTTTTGACCCTGAAGGGCTTCACCGCCGTGGAAGTCCCTGCCCCCCTGCCGATCACTGGTTCGGGCGCCATCCTGCTCTATTCCCGTCGTCTTCGCCGCCGCACCCAGCGGGCCTCCAGCCAGCCACCGGCCCTTCATCCCACCACCGGCAAGGTGTTGAGCCTGGCTCAGCAACGCTCGAGCCACCAGAAGCAGCGGGCCCTCAGCCACTACGGCACCATGTTGGGCGGACCGGTTCTATCGGTGCTGCCTACCTCCCTCTCCGCCCACAACGGCTAAGGCTGGGGTGGTTGTTTGGGCTCCCTGGTTGGCTCCATGTCGGGATGCTCTTGGTGTGAGGGTTCGGAGAATTCCCCGCCATGGGTTTGGTCGAATTGGGCCGCGAACCGCTCCATGGCCTCGCGATGGCGGCGGAGTTGCCGTGGGCTGGGCCGCCGGAGTTGCCGCTCAGCGTTGAACCCCTGCTCGGCAGGTTGATTCGGACCATAGACACCACCCATAGTGCCGAATTGCTCCAGGGCGTTCCGCATCCGTTCGAGTTCTCTGAGCCTGCGCCGCACCTCCCAGGGTGAGGCTTCGGGCTCGCCTGGATCGTCGTGAACAGCCTGCTCGTCCCTGATCAGGGGCTCCATCACCTGCTCGCCCTGGAATAGGCCCGACCTGCGCCGCCACGCCTCGGAGCGGATGCTTGTGGGCTCCCATGGTGCCTGCGGAAGCGGCGCGGGGGCGGCCGTGGGGGCCTTCATTGGCTCCGTCATCGGGCGGTTCGGCTCTGTTGCGGCCTCCTGGTCTTCTTTCTGCACAAGCCTGCCGATCAAGCCGAGATAGGAGGTGGCCAGACATCGTTTCTGAAAGTCGGCGAGGGCCTTGAGACCACCCAGGTTTTGCGTATCGGGATCCGCCACGATCACCCAGGCCAGATAGGTGGCGCTGAGTTCCATCTCCTTCATGGCCCCGTAGCGCATCCAGGTGAGCATCAGCCCCACCCAAGTCGCCAGGCTCGCGTTTTGGATGGCCCGTCGCACAAACTGGCTGCGGGCCTGAGCGGCATTGCTGCCCAGCTGGGCGCGAACCGGCTGCCGCTCGCCCAGCAGCGACATCCGCACCTCCTGGCGGGCCTGTTCCAGGGTCCCGTTGGGTTTGGCGCTGAGGCGCACCCCCGGGATGGCGTCGAGGCGGCGCTGGAGGTCATCGAGGTTCTGGCTGCTGAGCAGCACCTGGCCGGCGCGGTCGAGCTGGCCCTCGATGGTGCTGAGTTGGGCCTTGTTGACCTCCTCCTGCTTGGAGCTCAGGGTCATCGAATTGGCGATGCTGGCGGGGGCCATCAGGAAATGGAGGGTGGCCAGCAGGGGTAAGAGTCCAAACAAGACGGGTAGCAGTAACCGCTCCAGTGGGCTGCGCTGCAGGCCCCCTTGAAAGGCCACCAGCACGATGCCCACCACCAGCAGGGGGGAAACATCGAGGGCCTGGGAGATGTAGTGGAGCCGGGGACCGATGGCCCAGAGCAGGGGAGAGGTGAGCAGCCCCAGGATTTCGCTGGCCCACACCCCGATCAGGGTGTAGCCGCCTAGGCGCAGGTGCACCACCGAGAAGCGCAAGCCCACCAGATCGGCCACCGGTATGCCGAGGCTGGGGCGATGGCCGGCGGTTTGGGCGTCTGGCTGGACAGGCCTACCAGCGATGGGCAGGGATTCTGAAGAGTCGGCCGATCCCCCCCGATCGGCCTTGCCGCTGGGATTGCCGGCGGCCGTGAGCGGCTGGGACGAGCTGGTAGTCACGAACAACCAAGCGGGCGTGCCCTGCACCGACCAGTCCGTGCGGACTTCTGCTGCATTGCGCGGAACTTTACCTCGCAATGATTGACTCCCCTCCGCCTTGCTCGGGGCTATCCGGGCACTGCGGCCATGCCCCCGCTGTCCTGATGCCAGGGCGGCCCTAGGCGGAGCGCTGGTGATGGGCGAATCGCCGCTTCTGGCGACATTGCTGGCATGGGTCTCGTCAGGGCCACAGTCGCATCGGCACAATGGATGGTTGGTGACCCGTGTTGCCGCGCCATGGCTGAGCAAAATCTGCAGGCCTTCATGGCAGCGGCGCGACAGGATCCAGCCCTGCAGGCGCTGCTTTCCAGCACCGCCGCCGCCGATGCCGATGAAGTGGTCTCGATGGCGCGGGCCGCTGGTTTTGAGTTGAGCCCCAACGACCTGGTGAGCTACGGCGGGAGTGTGCTGGTGGAGTACGAGGACGAGGACTATTTCATGAAGCCGCTCTGGTGGGAGCTGGCCGGCTGAACGCCCCGCGTCGTTCCTCTGGCTCCGTGCGGGGTCTCCCCGGGGGCGCCGATCTCCCCGATTGATCTTCTGGATTGATCTTCTGGATTGAGGTGGCGGATTGATTTGTTTGCGCTGACAGGGGAGCGCCGGCCATCGCTGCCAGACGGCCAGCTGTCCGTGGGGAGGGTTGGCTGTCCTCAGCGCCCCATTGCAGTGGCCCCAGATGTTCTGGCGGATTTGGCGGGCGCTGGGCCCTGATCCCGGGGCGGCCGGCGGCGTTGGGATCCGCTGACAGGGGGGAACCGGTGACGGGCTGGGCCAAGACGATGGCGTCATGTTTCGCAACCTGGTCCCATGGCGGCTTCCGGATACCCCGCCGACAACCTGGCTCCGATCGGCCTGCGCCGATGGCGGGAGTTGGCCAGCCGGTTGGGGATCGGGCGTTATCGCCGCAGGCTGAAGGGGCAGCTGCTGCTGGCGATCGAATCCGGCACCTCGGCTGCCGGGGCGGGCGCTGATGGGGAAACCTCCGCTAGCCAGGCCGTCAACCCTCCCTCTTCCCCAGCAGCCACTACCCCAGCCGGCACGGCCCCTGCCACCGGCCTCGGGGCCCCAGAAAACCAGCTTCCCCCTGTCCCGCGGGAGGAAGGCGGCACCTGGGTGGTGTTCCAGCCCCGCGACCCCCAGTGGGCCTTGATTCGTTGGGAAATCGGCCCGGCTGATCGGAAGGCGGCCCTGGCTGGGGGGGGGCCGCCATTGGTCCTGCGGCTGGCGGATGTCACCGGCCGCGAGGGTGGAGCGCCCCATCCCCATGCCCTCCTGGAGGTCGTGGTCGATGCCGGCTCCCACGAGTGGTATCTGCCAGTTCCGCTCAGCGGCCGGGATTACCGGGTGGAGCTGGGTTTCCGCAAGGTGGGTGGGGGCTGGATTTCCCTGGCTTTCTCCGCAGCGGCCCGCATGCCGGCCAGCGGACCCAGCGAGGAGCTGGTGCCGGTCGATCCGTTTGTGCCGTTTTCCCTCGATGCGGTGCCTGCCTCGATCCCTTCGGTCGAGCCCGCAGCCGGCGCGCCGCAGGGGCTGCATGAGCGGCTCTATCAGCAGGCCAGTGGCGCCCTGCGCCAGCTGGGCCGTGGCTCCGAGAGTTTCCAGGATCACAGCGCCAGCTCCCACCTTGCCGCGGGCGGCCAGCATTCCGGTGGGGGCCTTTGGGCCAGCGGCCGCCATCAGTCCGGGGCCGGTCTGGCGGGCCGCCAGCGCAGCTTCTGGCTCGTGGCCGATGCCGAGCTGATCGTCTACGGCGCCACCGATCCGGCCGCCACCCTCCGCATCGGCGAGGAATCGGTGCCCTTGACCGAGGACGGCACCTTCCGGGTGCAGGTGCCCTTCCGTGATGGCGAGCAGCTCTATCCGATCAGTGCCGTTGCCGCCGATGGCGTGCAGCGCCGCTCGATCAGCCTGTCCTTCCGACGCACCACCCCAGAAGCCAACGTCAACAGCCGCGACTCCGCCGTGACGGAGTGGTTCTGAGCCCAACTCACCCTTCACCCCACCGCACCATGGCCCCCAACCGCCAGATTGAGATCCTGCCGATCGAGCCGGTCTTGCGCGGCCACACGTTCCTGTCGGTGGCGCCTCAGGGGGATGAAACGCTGATTGCCGAGGTGGCCCCCAGCCGGCCGCTTGAATTGCTCTGCCACCGCCACCAGACCAGTCAGCTGCGGGTGCTGCGGGGGGCCCTGGATTTGGTGGTGTTGCAGAACCGCCGCTTCCATTCCATCGCCCTGCGGGAGGATGAAGCCACCTGGCTGGTGATCCCCCCTGGGATCCCCCACGCCTCGATCAACCGGGGCTGCCTGCCGGCGGTGTTGGTGAATGCCGTGCTCCACCACGCTGCCCCGGCCCCGACCCTGGCTGGCAAACCCCGCAGGGCAGCCCGGCGCATTCCGCCGGCCCTGCTGGAGCAGTGGCAGGAGCTGGTGGGCTGAGATCGCCCCCACGCCAAGGCAATCCCCCCGAGCCAGGGACAACC
>JBAXOO010000023.1:0-10878 GCA_037133235.1 Cyanobium sp. ELA507 | reverse complement strand
GCTTCTTCTCCGATTGCAGCGTGGTGCCCCTGCATCCGGAGGTGATGGAGCGGGCGGCAGAGCTGCGGGCCTCCACCCGTCTCCAGACAGCTGATGCCATCCATCTGGCTGCCGCGGTGCACTGGGGCTGTGATGCGCTGCTCACCAATGACCGCGCCTTCCAGCTCGCCCAGGCGCCGATCGAGGTGCTGCGACTGGAACCGGATCAGCCCCTGAGCCCACAGGCCTGACCTCTCGGCGGCGCTGGTAATAGGCGGTGACGTGACTGGGGCCGATCCCCGGGAGTGCAGCACCGATGGGCCTCACCTTGATCGAGGCAGCCAAGTACGAGACCCGCCTGGAGCACCTGGCGGTGATCAAGACCTTCGCTGAGGGCGAACTGCTCAGCCGGCTGCCGTTCATGAACATCTCTGGCGGCGGCCTCTTCTATTCCGTCGAGAAGGAGCTCCCCTCGGTGGGCTTCCGGGCGGTGAACGAGGGCTACAAGCAGAGCTACGGCGTCGTCGATCCCCAGTCAGAAGCCGTGCACCTGTTCGGTGGCGACGTGGATGTGGACCGCTCGATCGTTGACCTGCAGGGCCCGGAGGCCCGGGCTGCTCAGACCGAGATGAAGGTGCGCTCGATGCGGCTGACGCTGGAGGCGGCGCTGATCAACGGTGATGCCACCGCCAGCCAGGGCCGGGGCTTTGACGGCCTCGCCAAGCGCCTCACCCCCGGCGCCGAGATGGCGATCAACAACGGCGCCACCGCCCTGGACTTCGACAAGCTCGATGAGCTGATCGACTCGGTCAACTCCTACGGCGGCTCCAAGTACCTGGTGATGAGCAAGGCGATGCGCCGCCAGCTCAATGCCCTCGCCCGCGCCACCGTCGGCCAAGGCGTCTACAACGTCTCCACCAACAACCTGGGCGTGATGGTGCATCACTACCAGGAGTGCCAGATCCTCACGGTCGACCGCGACGCCCAGGGCCTCGAAGTCCTCGGCTACGGCGAGGCCGGCGGCACCAGCTCGATCTACTGCTGCACCTTCGGGGATCAGGCGGTGACCGGCCTGCAGGGGCCCTTCCAGGGCCGCTACGGCATTTCGGTGCGGGATCTGGGCGAGGTGCCTGATGCGCCTGTGTTCCGCACCCGGATCGATTGGTACGTGGGCTTTGGCGTGATGCACCCCCGCGCTGCGGGCCGGCTGCACAGCATCGCCCCCATTTCCTGACCGCCACTCCGTACCCCTTGATTGGAGATCGACCGATGACTCGCCTGAAAGCCAACGCCCTCCTCGATGCCGCCACGGTGCTGGTGGGTTGGACTAACCGCTCCGCCACCCGGGACACCGAGAAGGTGTTCACCAGCGGTGAGGTGGTCAAGCTCAACACCAAGCTCGATGCCGCCTCCCGCTTCTCCCTGCTCGTCTCCCATCCGGGCCACAGCGCCGCGGTGACGGTGGTGCTGCACCTGGCACCTGAGCTGCGCGATGGCACCCGCGGCACCTTCATCCCGGTGGCCACCGTCGCCGTGCCTGCTGAGGGCGGCCGGGTCGAGGCCTACATCAGCGGCCACGACGTGCTCCTCAATGCTGCCGATGTCGCCAACGCCGACCTGCCGGCGCTCTGCTTTGCCAAGGCCGTCGTCACCCCCTCCACGCCCGAGGGAATGGTGGTGGGCCTGACCGCCACCCTGCCGGCCTGACCATGACCCAGCCAAACATGGGGCTCGTGGGCCAGGGGCCCATCCCCGCCGGGATGCTGCGCATTCAGCAGGGCAACCAGGAGCGCTACGTCTGGCCCGTTCACCTACCGGGCTGGCTGGCACTCGGCTGGCGGGTCGCTGGCCCCAGCTCCACGGCGGCGGAGCAGCTGCCACAGACCTTGGCAGCACCAGCTGTCCCTCTCGAATTGGAACCGGAACCCACCGCCGGCCGAGGGAAGCGCGGGCGCCGCCGCAAGGAGGAAGAATCGCCGTCCCCCGCTGCGGCTGAGGCCAATCCGGCACCGACCGGCGCCGATGCCGAGCAACAGACCGACGCCGACCCCGATCCCCAGACCGCCACTGACCTGGCAGCGGAGACACCCGCTGAGCCCGGTGACGACTCCACCGCAGAAGGGGCGCTAGCCCTGAGCTCCCTGCCTGATGACCTCTTCTCTGATCCCTTGATCTGATCCCTTTGTCATGCCCTATCCCCTGCCCGAACAACCATCAACGGTGGGTGGGGCACGGGTGCGGCTGTTCCCCCCACTCGGCTGCCCCGGCACCGAGCAGTGGGTGCTGCCGATGGAGTTTGGCCGCTGGGAGGAACTTGGCTACCGCAAGGGCCAGGTGCCGGCGAGCGACCTGGAGCTGTTCTGGCTGCCGGCGGATCGCCGCTGGAATGAACCGATCGCCTCAGCCGCCATCGAGCTGCTGATCCATCCGCGCCAGAGCATCACCGCCCCGATCTCCGTGATCTGGGGGGATGGCAGTAGCGACGAGGTGCCTTGGCCCGCCACCGCCCGCACCGCACCGCGGCTACGGCATGTCTATGCCCACCGGGCTGATGTGACGGTCCAGGTGCAGCTGGGGATGCTGATCGCCACCCTGCCTGTCGCCTTGGTGGGATGCCCCGTGCCGCCCCAGCAACTGCTTAACAACCGCGATGGCGGTGGTGCCAGCAGCAGCGGCACCATCCAGCCCCTGATCCCCAGCGGCGGCATCACCGGCGAGCCCTACGACGGCCGCCATGCCGTGGTCTGGCGGTTGCGGCTCCACCCCAACGGCGGCCTGGGCTTCCTGCCGGACCCGAGCAGCGGCGAGCCGGCGTTGGCGGTGGTACAGGAATCGGGCGTCGGCAGCCGCGCCAGCCGCTGGTATTCGGGCAATGGCGCTCCACCGAGCGGGACCGCACCGCCCCTGCAGCCACCCCCGGCGGTGGGTGACTTCTACCTCGATCGGCTCACCGGCCAGGTCTATGAACTCTCCGCCTGATCACCATGGCTGACATCAACAAAGGGCTGGCGGAGCGGGTGGAGGTGTTCAGCCGCGCCACCAGCGATGCCCTGCAGAAAGCCGTCGGCGATGTCCTCGATGCCCGCAACCCGTGGCAGCTGCTCTATCGCCTCTCGCGCATCGTGCTGCTCGGCCTGGTGCTCTACACCGCCTGGTTGCTGATCACCCTGCAGCCGGATCTGGCCAAGCGGATGAGCACCACCCACCTCCAAAGCCTGCAGGAGCAGGTGTCAGCGCACCAGGGCCAGGTGCACTCCCTGCTGCGCAATGCGATCGAAACCAGCGGCGATGGCCTCCACACCCTGGCGCTGCTCCAGTGGGACGGCGGCAGCAGCGCGACCGTGCTGGCGGCTGCGGGCCGTCTCAGCCAGCAGGGGCTCGCCGCGGAGCAGGAACTGTTGCTGGGGGTGGAGATGGCCAGCGCCCTGGGCCATCTCGCCCTGGGGCTCTGCGCCAGTGAGCAGCCGGAGGCCCTCCCCCTCAACCCCGACCCAGGTGCTTCCACCAGTGGCAAAACAGCAGTCGCGTTGCTGTGTCCGGTGGGCTGCGGCAACCGCAGCGGCCAGCGGGCCCTGCTGCTGAGCCTCTATGACGAGCGCCCGCGCACAGCGCATACAGCCGGCCACACCGGCGGTAGTGAGAGGGACCAGTGGCGGCGTCAGGAGCAACTGCTGCTGATCGCCCGCCGGCTGGGCGAGCTGCTGTCCGATGGCGCCCCTGGCGCCGGCCCTGGCGCTGGCCATGGCAAGAGTCAGTGATCACCGCCCTTTGCCACCGTGGCTCTGTTTTGGACGCAACTGGCCTCCCTGCTTGGCCCTCCTGGCCAGATGGGTCCACCGGGCCCCCAGGGCGTAGGCGTGCCGGCCGGGGGCAGTGCGGGCCAGACCCTGCGCAAACGCAGCGCCGCGGATTACGACAGCGAATGGGCGACGCCCCCCGCAACTGATCCTCTGTTTATCCAGGCCAGCCCACCGAGCGCCCAACAACTGGCGGGAGCCAGCCGTTACCAGTGGTGGGACACCAGCGGCGGGGCCCTCACCCTTTACATCGAGGACGGGGTGAACTGATGGCCTTGCGCAATGCCTTTGAGGACCTCGCCCTAGAGAGCACGCTGCAGGCCCTGCGGCTGGCAGTGGCTGCTCTGACCCGCACGATCGGCTTGATGACGCCCGATGCGGCCGGCCGCATGCGGGTGACGCTGGAGTCGGCGCCTGCGGTTGTACCCGCCAGCCAATCCGGCACCTGGAACCTCAGCACCATCACCACCTGCTCCACCCTCACCAACCAGAGCCAGGTGGGCGGTTTCAGCGCCAACGATCAGATCCCCGCCTTGATGCACCTCTCCGCCGATTCCCTACGGCGCAACATCACGGTGAGTTGAGATGCCCATCAGCAACGGCAACCGCAAGATCCTCGATCTCAAGCGCTGGGAGTTCTGCACCCCTGCACCCGCCGCCACCGCCGCCGGCCACTTCATCGTCTCCAGCCGCCACTACCGGCAGCAGCAACTGCTGGTGCAATCCAACACCGCCGCCTTCCTCTACAACCCGGCGGAGGACGGCTGGGTGCAGGTGCCTTCCCCCGCCCTGGCAGGGACCTTTGGTGCTGGTGCCTGCGGCACTGCTGGGGCCTTCTCCACTGGGGCGACTGCTGCGGCCTCCAGCCTCACCGCCACTGCCGGCACCACCACCAGCCTCACCACCAACCAGAACCTGCAGCGGGACCTGCGGGGCTACAGCGTCTTGATCGTGGGCGGCACCAACGCCGGCCGGCTCAAGACCATCGCCGCCAACACGCTCGGCGCCAATGCGGTGCTGACCTTCACAGAGGCAGAAGCGACGGCCTTTGATGCCACCAGCCAGTACCGCCTGCTTACTCCCACCTTTTTTGTGCTGGGTGCTGGCACCCTCGCTGCCGGCTCGTTCCGGCGCTACGACTTCGCGACCAACAGCTGGGTCACCCTGGCCCACGCCGGCCTGCCGGCAACGATCGGTACTGATGGCCGGCTGATGGCCACCCCCGCCTGGATCGACAGCGGCTTTCGCTCCTTCGCGTCAGGGACCGCTACTGGCGGCAGCAGCACCACCCTCACCAACACGGCCAAGGGCTGGGCCACGAATCAGTGGGCCAACAGCCAGCTGCGCATCACCGCCGGTACTGGCGCGGGTCAGATCCGCACCGTGGCGAGCAACACCGCCACCCTGACGGTGAGCAGCGCCTGGAGCACGGCTCCCGATGCCACCAGCCAGTACAGCCTGGAGGGCAACGACGATTTTCTGTACTTCATCGGCAACAACGCCGTCACGCTGTACCGCTACAGCATCAGCGCCAACAGCTGGTCCACCCTGTCGCCCACTACTGCCCGCGCCGCAGCGCCGGGAGCGGGACTTTCGGGCCACTGGATCCACTCGGTGAGTGCCAGTGACTGGAGCAGCGAGAACAGCATCCGCAATGGCCGCTACCTCTATTCCTTCCGCGGCGGCGGTTCCGCGCTGATCGATCGCTATGACATCGCCGCCAACACCTGGGAGAACGCCCTGCCCTACGCCCCGGCAACGGAGACCTTCTCGGCGGGTACCAAGCTGGCCTACAACGGCGATTTCCTCTATCTGCAGAAGGACGCCACCAGCCGCTGGTTCCGCTACGACTTCGCCCAATCGGCCATGGACGGCTGGACCACCATGCTCTATCCCCAGGGTGCGGCCGTGGTGGGCGACACGGCCTTTGATGTGTCCTTCCGCGATGGCAATACCGAGATTGTGTACATCTACATGCTGCTCAACAGCTCGGCGGTGAGCCTCCGGCAAATGGTCATCTGAGGCCCCCATAGGGGGCCCCCTGGATGGCAATAGATCGTGACCTGCCCGGCTGCAAGGCCAGGCCTGCACTGCTCTTGCCATGGGTTCCTGGAAAACCTCCGGTTCGATCCGCGGTCCTGAGGGCCCCGCCGGTCCCCAGGGTTCGCCCGGTGTGCCGGGTCCCCAGGGCCCGGCTGGGCCTCAAGGCCCCCAAGGACCATCGGGTTTGCAGGGGCCGATCGGTCCGGCTGGACCCTCTGGCCCGGCCGGGCCGACCGGGTCCCAGGGCATCCAGGGCCCGGCGGGGATCGGCATTAACTTCAAGGGGCAGGTGGCCACTGTCGCCAACCTGCCGTCTAACGCCACCAAGGGCGATGCCTACCTGGTGCAGGCCGATGACTCGCTGCGGGTCTGGGATAGCAGCACCAACAGCTGGGTGAATGGAGGCTCGATCCAGGGTCCCCAGGGCCCCGCTGGTGTGGCCGGTCCCACCGGCGCCGCCGGCTCCCAAGGGCCGGCTGGTCCGCAAGGCCCCCAGGGCATCCAGGGCCCGGCCGGCGCTGATGGTCTGATCGGTCCCCGCGGCAGCGGCTGGTTCACCGGCACCGGCGCCCCACCGCCAACGATCCCGGGTGCTGTCGATGGTGATCTCTACCTCGATTTGACGACGGGAACCGTCTACGTGCTCGGCCCGATTCGCATTGCGGACCTGCCCTCCATCGGCAGCGCCTTCCAGGGTGGCTTCTATGCGGGGCTGATCAGCCACACCGCCAACGGCGTGGCCACCCATGCCCTGATCATTTCGCCCAAGTCCTCCGGCTCCCTGCTGAACGTGGCCTGGAAGAGCGCCAACACCACCAGCGCTGGCACCACGAGTGTGTTCGACGGCTGGGCGAACAGCGAGGCGATGAACAACGCCAGCCATCCGGCCGCCCAGTTCTGCTGCTCTCTCACCATTGGCGGCTACGACGACTGGTACCTCCCCGCCGCCCAGGAGTGGGACATCTTGTACCGGGCCTTCAAGCCGGAGGCGACTGTTGCAGGCACCTATTCGGGGGCGGGCTTTGGCGCCAACCCCTATGCAGTGCCTGCAGGCGGCAACTACACCGACAGCAATCCGGCCCTCACCTCTGTCCTGGCTTTCCGGGCTAGCGGCTCGGAAACGCTCCGGCACTTCGATGAAATCGTCGGCGACGATCCCTTCTTCCACTGGACCTCGACACAGGCCGCCAGCGGCACCGCGTATCAGCGGACCACCTACCTGGGCACCCAGTTCGCCGAAAGCAAGACGGTCGCCACCGCCACCCAGGTGCGGGCCATCCGCCGCATCCCGGTGTTGCCCTGATGCTCCACCCCACCTTTTGCTGTTGCTGTTGCTGTTGCTGTTGCTGTTGATGGAGATGGGCTGATGGCCAACTGGCTGCCGCGCACCCACGTCCCCGGTCAACGGGTGAGCGTGAGCGCCACCACCACGCCCCTGCTTCCAGGCGCCAGCGCCCTGCTCGATCTGGCCGGGCTGGGGCGTCTTGGCCATTTCCTGGCGGTGAGCACCGATGCGCCGGGCTGGGTGAGCTTCTACAGCTCGGCGGCGGCGCGGGAAGTCGACGGCAGTAGGCCCATCACCCAGGACCCGGCCCCGGGCAGCGGGGTCCTGCTCGATCTGGTCACCACGGTCTCTGCTCTGACCATCACCGCTCCGCCGGGCGGGACCTATTTCTCCAGCGACGGAGGCACGGCCACAAACTCTGCTCCGCTGCTGCGGGCGTTGGTGCGCAACACCGGCACCGTCCAGGCGGCCATCGCCCTCACCGTCTCCGCCGTGATGCTTGCGCCATGAGCCGCACCCTGATCGACATCAGCCGCCTCGGCACCGAAACCACCTGGCCCTCCGTGGCGGTGGAAGTGAACGGCTATCTGCAGAGCTGGATCAGCGCCGCCAACGCCCAGGTGAGTCAGCACAAGCTGCGCATCGCCACGGCTCCCAACCCCATTGCCACCGCTGCCGATCCCTGCGGCTGGCGGATCGAGGCGACCCTCGCCCAGCGCACCCCTGCAGGCGTTCCGGCGGTGCTGCTCCTCGAGGTGTTCCTCACCGGCACCACCCTGCAGATCAGGCCCGGCATCGGCAACAGCGAGCCGTTCGTCGGGGCCGATTCCCAGCAAGGCTGGGTGTACCCGGCCGGTGATGTGGGGCTGAGCAGCGGCAGCTGGAGCACCACGCCGCTGCCGTTCAATGCGCAGGTGGGCTGGTCGCTGGCACCAGGGGCCGAATACTTCGTCTTTGCCTACAGCCAGCACCGGTTCACCAACCGCCAGGCGGTGCCGCTGCTGATCGCCCGCGATCAGGTGTCTGGCCACTGGATCCTGGCGGCCTCACCCCCCTCTACCACCTTTGATGCGCTGCGGGCGGTGAGCTGGAACGCCCGCTCCAGCCAGCCCTCAGGCTCCCGAACCCTGCTGCGCGAAAACTCCTCCACCCCGATCCAGATCCGCCAGCCGGCCGAGCTGGTGCTCGCCACCACCGACTGGAGCTACTACGAGAGCGCCAACGAACCGGCCCAGTTCTGGGAGCCGCTGCTGCTGCCGACGGACTTCGCGGCGCTGAATCTCAGCAGCGGGGCGATGAGCTACTTCAAGCCGCCCGATGGCAGCGAATGGTTGGCGATCGGCGGTCATGGCCTCCTGCTTCGCACCAAAGACCCCACCCCAACTGCGGGGCCGACGCCATGACCTATCAGGTGTTCTGCCAGAGCTTTGCGCCCGCCAGCTGGAAATGGACCGGCAAGGAGCCCGCTGGGGTGGGCCTGCAACTCGATGGGGCATTCCGGGCCTTTGCCGCCCTGGTGAATGCTCTCCCGAATAACGCCAGCACGCAGCTTTCTGTCATCCGCTCCCACGCCGATGCCACCGCCAACCGCTGGGGCTACACCTGGCAGCTTGGCCACCCCGTTGAACCGGCGCACCTCTGGTTCCTCACCGAAACCACCGGGACCGTCCCGCAAGGCGACACCCAGAGCAGCAGCAGCGCGGTCTTTGGAAGCGCGCTGGCCAGCACCTTCACCAGCAGCACCGCCAATGGTGGCTACGGCTCCTACAGCAACTCCACCGCCTACGGCACCGGCCTGGCTTATCTCGACAGCACCCTCACCGGGGCCACCGCCATCGGCGCGATCCTGCTGATCGCCCAGGACACCACCCCCGGCAAGGAGTTCTTCTGCTGGGCCCTCAAGACCCATGGCGGCAACGACGACCTGCACCGTGACTGCTGCCACGCCCTCTACAAGAGCCCTGGCACCACGGGCTGGAACTCGATCGCCGTCTTCCCCCGCACCAGCAAGCAGTTCTACGGGCAGGTGGTGCTGCACGGCTATTCGGGCAGCCGCTTTGGCGGCCTCCCCTCGGCGATCAGCAGCAGCATCCACGCCAACGGCCACCAGCTGCGTAGTGGCATCGCCCTGGCGCACTACGACTTCGTGCTCCAGCCCCAGGGCCTCTTTGATGCATCGCCACCTCTGATCCAGCTGCCGGCGCCACTGTTCATCGGTTCCACCTCGATCCGTGGCGCCAGCACCCATTTCGGGAAGGTGACCCGTCCCGATGGGGTGATGCTGCAGCTGGGCCAGCGTTCCACCGAGCGGGACGTTTGGCTCTGGGTGCCCAGTGGCACCAGCCACAACCAGCCCAGCCCCTGGAGCTCACCCCTGGCCCTGAGCCACTGGCGGGAATGCAACGAGCTGCACTTCATCAGTGGCCTCCCGCCCCAAGGCATACAGCTGATCACCGGCACGGCGGACTTCATCCGCCACTTCCCCCCCATGAGCGCCATGGGCGCCCGCCAACACCCGCAGCAGGGCCCGCTGCTCTCCGGCTCCGGCGGTGGGGGAGGAGGTACCGGAGGAGGAAGTGGTGGTGGGGGAACGGGAGGCGGACCGACGCGACCCGCAACCGGGCTGCTCTGGCCTCGGGGGGTGTGAGGCCGGGTTCAACGCCTCAGCGTGCGGCGAATGTCCTTGAGCAGCAGCAACAGGTGCAAAGGATCGGTGGGTGAGCGCTCAAACTCCGGGATCAGATGTTCATAGAAGCTGCGGGCCTGCTCGGATTCGGCATGCACCAGCAAGCCGCGCCAACCGATGGCCTCGCTGAGGCTGGCCTCGTTGAGGCTGGCGACCCGGGTGATCACCTCCAGCAGCAGGGCCGCACCGAGGCCCTGGCCTTCGTGGCGTTGGTCCACCCCCAGGCGGGCCAGCAAGGCGATGGGCTGGGGGTAGCGGCCGGCGCCACGGCGCAGCCGCTCGGGCAGATCGGCGATCGCCACACTCGCCATGCACCAGGCGTAATAGGCAACCACCTGGAGCTGATCCACCTCGGTGACGACAAACACCCGCGTCGTGCCGGTGCCATGGGCCTGCCTGGCCACCTCCACCAGCCAGGCGGTCTGCGCTTCCGATCGGCAGCGGAAGTATGTGAGCTGGTGACGGGCCGCCAACAGCTCAGGCGGTTGGTAGCGGCTCATGCCTGGGGCTGATCCGCCGTTGGATGGCCAAAGGGCGAGGTCCGCTCCAGCAGCCGCGTCAGCCCCGGCAGGCTGCGGGCCGGGCGATTGTTGATCCGCTCCCACTCCTGCTGGGCGTCGGGATCGAGCACGAACTGCTCACGGTCAGCCAGCACCCGCTGGGCCGCCAGGCGCCCCTGGGCGAGCAGAAAGGAACTGCGGTCGGTGCCGAGGGCAGCGGCGGCCCGATCCAGCAGGTTGCGGTCGTCTTCTGAGGCCCTGAGCTCAATTCGGCTGGTTTTGGCCGGGCGGTGGCCCTGCGGCTTGGTGCTGGTCAACGCGACAACCGCCTGCAACGTACGGACAGTGTACGGCGCCCATCAATGAAAGGGGGGCGCAGCCCCCACTCCCCTGAATAGGTCAGCCCCTCCAGGACTTGAAGATCCAGCGAAGCTGGGGATCTGCAGCCCACCCGCCAGGCCCCTACCTGGCCCGCACCAACCTCCCCCGCACCTGCTCCCGCTCGGAGCGCCTGGCCGGTAGGGGCGATCCCCGCAGGATGGCCTCGATGCGCTCCACCAGATATTTGGGCACCATCCCGCCCGCTAC
>JBAXOO010000022.1:0-10899 GCA_037133235.1 Cyanobium sp. ELA507 | reverse complement strand
ATCGACCCCCAGCAAGCGGCTGCAGCCCAGGCCCACCACCAGTCCGGTGAGCACCAGGGTGAGGGTGATCAGGAGGGCGGGCCGCCAGAGCTGGCGAAGTTCGCCGAGGGCGGCGGCGGTGAGGCCGCTGCCGATCACGGTGCCGATGGCGATCTCAAGCACCGTTCGGGTTCCACCCGGCCATTGGGCGGGTTCCACCCGGCCGCTGAGGCTCACGATGGCGGCGCCGATCAGGGCCCCCGCCAGCGGTGCCGCCGGGATGCCGGTGCCAAGCGCCAGCAGGCCCCCAACCAGGCCTGCCAGGGCCAGCAGCAACAGGGACCAGGGGTGGGTCATGGCCAGGGCAAGGCAAGCAGGCTGGCCACAGTCTGCGCGGTGTGTTGTCATGCGGACCAGCCGTTCAGCCGCCATGGCTTCCCCGTCGGTTTCGTTCCGCATCAGTCGCAGTGCCGAGGATCTCGCAGGCACCCTCCATCTGCTTTCGCAGCGGCTGGTGCAGCTTGAGCAGCGTCTCTCGGCCCTGGAAGGCCAGCGGGAGACAGCGCAGGAGGAGGATCCAGACCTGGTGGAGAGTCTGGGCAATGCCGAGCGGCTGCTGCTCGATTGCCGTGCCCTACTGGGCGGCGCCCTGGACGAAGGAACCGATGCTTCCGCCAGTCACCAAAGCCCCGAAGAAGGCGGCAACCTCGCAGACCATGACCCACTGATCGACGGGTCGCTGGCCCCCTTGTTCCAGCACGATTCCCCCGACAGCTTCGCCGCCTGACGGCATGGCCCCCTAGCCAGGGGTGGCAGAATGGAAAGAAAGCGAGCGATGGCCTACCCCGCTTCCCACCCTTCCGGGCCCTTCCCCTGCCCGGCTGCCGCCCATGGGCTTGCTCACCCCCGCTGCCAGACCCTGAGCAGCCCTTCGGAAGGTGAGCACCAGTTGGAGAAACTGGAATTCGCCCTTGCGGTGGCCCTCACCCGTGGTGATGTCCAGCGATCCCAGCAGCTGCGCGATGCGATCACGGCCCTGGGCGGCAACCAGGAAGAGCCCGGAACCTGATCTTTGGGCACCTGGCAACGGCAGGTTGGTTTGGATCAGGTGAGCTGACCGTCTATGGATTGGTTGGTTCGTTAAAGTTACAAAGTTGTTGTGGATGTTTTCGCTGGCTTGGCAGATTGAAGCCTTCCTGCGCTCCTCCCCAAATCCAATCGTCTTTGCCGGCTCACACGTGCAACCCATCACTGGCACGAGGCCCCTGCCTGTTCCTCCTCCGATCTCCAGTCGCCCTAAGCCCGTGCTGGGGCGTCCCCACGCCGGTGGATCCGACGGTCCGGATCGCCAGGGCCTGCTCAGCCACGCCTCCCAACTTCTGGAGCGGGCCCGGCTCAGTGCCGAAGCCGGGCACATTGAGGAGGCGGCCCAGACAATCCTCCAGTCGCTCGATTGCGAACGTCGCGCCGGTGGCCTCGGGCCCCAGGTGCTGCAACTGATCAAACCCCGCTGAGGGGAGCGGCGCTGTTGTCGTCGTCCTGGGCTGCGGCCTTGGCTGCCCCGATCCCGTCGGCCGCTTCGGGATTATGGGGTTTCCACTGAAACTCCCTCAGCAGTTCCGAGGGTTTGAGGTGAAAGCGCTGCTGGAAATCGATCGAAAATAGGTTGACCGAGTTGTAGCCACAGGCTTTGGCAATGCTGCTGACGCTGGCGTTCGGCTGGGGTTGTTGTAGGTAGCGGCGGGCCCTTTCCAGCCGCATGGCCCGGATCCACTGGGTGGGGCTGCAGCCGACCCGCCCCTGAAAGGCGTATTGCAGGCTGCGGCGGGAATAGTGGCTCACCTCCTCCAGTCGTTGCAGGCTGAGGGATTCGTGGAGATGATCGTGGATGTAGGCGATCAGTTCATCGAACCGATCGGCTCCGGTATGCCGGCGCGAGCGCAGCCGCTCTAGGGGGTCGGTGTGTGCCAGGTCGGGGATCAGCAGGGCGGCCAGCAATCGGTAGATCAGCAGATCCAGCTCCAGGCCGGTCAGCAGCGCTTCACCCTGGTTGAGGAGCTCGTTGGCCAGGCTCAGCACCTGCCGCAGGCCGTTCTGCAGGGCGGCGCCGGGGGCGGTGCCTTCCGCTTGCCAGGGTCGGCTGGGTTGGAGTTGCTCGCGCCAGCTGAGCGGGAGCTGGCGTTCCTCGGCCATGGTGAGTGCCACCCTGAGCAGCCGTCGGCGCTCCAGGGTCAGCATCACCAGGCTGCAGGAGTCGCTCTGGCAACGCCATGGCTGAGCGGCGAGCAAGACAAGGCCACCAGGCCCGCATTCCAGTTGCTCCCCTGATTGGTGGAATTGGATGCTGCCGCCGTATAGAAGGATCGCGGTGAGATCCGCTCTCGATGCCGCATCCACCTCCAGCTGCATCGGTGGCAGGATTGAAGCGTTGGCCACCAAGCTGCCGATGCAGGGGTTGAAACCTTGGTGCCGCCAGCTTGAACCCTGGGATGGGTCGATGAGTTGATGGATGGGGAGGACGGACTGAAGCAGCAGGGAGCTCTGCCGGCAGCTTTGGATCAGTCGCAGGTGGGCCTGAAAGGGGTTGGCCAAACCGGGTTCATGGGCTTCCTCGGGGACCGGCGGGGTCCAATGCGTCATGGCGTCTAAGGATTCTCAGGAGTCTTCCAGGGAATTCTCAAGTAGGTAGGCAGCAAGATTGGATAGGGATCGACCTTCTGAATCGCAGCGCTTGATCAGGGCTAAATGGGTGCTGTGGGGCACCGTGATCGTGATTCGAACGGGTTTGCGGAAGCTGGCGATGAGATTGGAGTGTTTCAAGGTGGGGGGCTTGTCCTTCATGGCGTGTCGGCTTGAAGGTTCAAGCTGCAATGTAGGGCCTGCCTACCGCTTTGCCGGGGTATTTGTGAGGCATGAATGGTCAGATGTGCGCCATATTGACCCTGCTGCGTGGTAGGTAAATATACGGGCAATGATTGCTGCGTCTGTGCCAAAAAGTCTTGCAATGACGACTTCGACGCAAAAAATAAGGCGAAGGATTTGCTTGTTTGCGGTGGGGGTCTAGTCCTGGGGGGCGAGTTTTTGCCCGTAGGTATTGACGTGGCTTAAATCTATTGGCTGTGCGGCATGCTGGACCCACGGCCAGGCCAGGATTCAGGCCCCTATTTGGATCCCCCCTGCTTGGGCTATGTGGTGGGGATCGGGGCTGAGGTGGGTGGCTTGAGGCCCTGCAGCACCTGGTAGGTCAGCTCAAGCCCGCCGGTCGGTGAGCGAAGTGGTGGCCCAGCATCTGGCTCACGACTATCTCAGCTTGATTGCGGACCTGCTGGCCACCGCCTCCACCGCTGTCACCGCCTTACCGGTGGTGGAGGTGGAAGCGGAGCTCAGTGCCGTGAGCCTCCAGGGTGCGGCGCCGCGGGTGCTGCTGGTTGTTCATCGCTCCTGACCCTCGCCTCGGTGCCGCAGAGCCGGTCCCAGAAGGTGAAGTAGAGGCCGTAATTGCAGCCCGGCCGGAGGTGATGGTGGCCATGGTGGCCCGGTCCGATCAGCCACCGCCCCAGCCAGGGGTTGCGGAATCCGGCCGGTAGCCGGGTGGGATCGAGATGGTTGAGCACCGCCCAGAGGCTCATGCTGAGCAGCAGGGCCAGGTAGGTGCCGCGATGTAGGGGCATCAACAGCGCCACGGCCAGCAGGAAACCGGCCTGTAGCAGGGCTTCGCCCGGATCGAAGGCAAAGGCGGTCAAGGCCGTGGGTTGTCGGCTGTGGTGATGGCCCTGGTGCATCCAGGCGTACAGCAGCCGGTGGTGCAGCAGGCGATGCACGCCGTAGAAGAGGCTGTCCTGGAGCAGCAGCACCCCCGCGAAACCCAGGGGTGCCAGCCACCAAGGCCCCCCGGGTCCATCGATCAGCCGGGTGAGGCCCTGGCGATCGGCTTGGATCACCAGGGCTCCGCCCAGGGCAAACACCCAGCTGGATCCCAGGGTCAGGCCGATGTCGTGGCGCGAGGGCCTGCGGGGTGTTGGGCTGTAATCGGCCGTTCCTGATGCGGTGAGCACCCAGGCCAGGCTGGTGAGCAGCAGGGTGCGGGCTAGGAGAATGGCGTAGAGGACCGCCGTGAACCAGACCAGCGACGGGAGCATCAGCACGGGGCTTCGATCTCAGTGGCGATCCAGCTCAGGGGTGATCGATCGGAAGGATGGTCCAAGGCTAGAGACGGGAGCCGTTCAGGGCCTCGATCCATGGCTACACCAGACCAATCGATTGTGATGGTGATGATCTGCCCCAGGGGGAAAGGTGGGCCATCGAGCGCGGATCGGCGGCATTCCCGCCGCAGCCTGCGGCCCAGGGTCCCGCCCTGCAGCATCCCGCTGCTCTGCTGAGGCAGCACCGCTCCGGAAGGCCTGGGGCGCGGCCAAGGTCCATAGGGTGACCTAGCGGCTCCCTGCTGGCGGTGCACCATGCCAGGCCGACGTCGATACAGCCTCCGTGATTTGAGCTCGAAGGACTACTGCCTGTTTCGGGTGATCTGCATGGAACTGGAAAGCCTTGAACACGAGATCAAGATTGAGGGCATCCTCGGCACCGATCTGGTCGCCCTCACCACCGCCATGCAGGACCGGCGGCTGCTGGTGGAATGGCTGCGGGATCTGCGGTTTCCGCCGGCTTCGATCTACAACGACTGCGGCATCACCGAGGCGGTGGAGGATCTGCTGTTGGAGGACATGGTCTGAAGGGCGCTGCGGCGCACTGGTGTGGGACCACTCACCGGGTCTGGGTAGCCCGTAGCCTTCGCTGCAGGCCCAGTCTCGAATCGGGGCTAGGCCTGCTGAATGACTCACAACCATTTCTATCTCGAACTCGACCCGCCGGCCGAGGCTTTCCGTGCCTGCCCCCATGTGGTCATCGTGGGGGGTGGTTTTGCCGGTCTGAAGGCCTGCCACACCCTGGCCGGGCAGCCGGTGCGGGTCACCCTGATCGATAAGCGCAATTTCAACCTGTTCCAGCCCCTGCTCTATCAGGTGGCCTCCGGCCTGGTGAGTGAGGCGGATGTGGCCTCACCGCTGCGTCAGATGGTGGGCCAGGCCCCCAACATCCAGATCCTGCTCGGTGAGGTGGTGGCCATCGATTCCGAGCTGCGGGAGGTGGAGCTCAATGGCCAGCGGCTGCGCTACGACCACCTGATTCTGGCCAGTGGTTCGGGTAGCAGCTATTTCGGCCGCGAGGAGTGGCGTTCCCTGGCGCCGCCGATGAAGATCCTCGAACACGCCGAGGAGATCCGCCGGCGCCTGCTCATGGCCCTGGAGGAGGCCGAGCAAACTCAGGAGCCTGAGCGCCGCCGCTTTCTTCAGACTGCGGTGGTCGTGGGGGCGGGGCCGGCCGGCTGCGAATTGGCCGGCTCGCTGATTGAGCTCATGCGCCGCTCGGTACAGCGCGATTTCAAGCAGCTCGATCCCGCCAATTGCCGGGTGGTGCTCGTGGATGCGGTGGATCGGGTGCTGCCCACCATGCATCCCGATCTGTCGGCGGATGCCGCCCGTTACCTGGCCGACCAGGGGGTGGAGCTCAGGTTCCAGTCGCTGGTGCATGCCATCCATCCCGGTCGGGTGGAGCTGCGCGGAACCCAGGATGTGCCATCACCGGGCGATGACACCCTGGAGGCGGCCACCATCTGCTGGACCGCCGGCGTGCGGGCCTCGCGGTTGGGCCGGCTGCTGGCGGACCGCATCGGCTGCCCATTGGATCGGGGCGGCCGCGTGGTGGTAGAGCCCGATTTCTCGATCCCCGGCCATCCGGAGATCCGCGCCGTGGGCGACCTCGCCTGCTACACCCATACCCCTGAGGGCACCCCCTTGCCCGGCATGGCTGGGCCGGCGGTGCAGGCGGGGGGTTGGGTGGCGGAGGCCATCCTGGCCGGCCTGGCCGGTCGCCAGCACCCGCCTTTCCGCTGGCTCGACCTGGGCAGCATGGCGGTGATCGGCCCTTGGTACGCCGTTGCTGACCTGCGGGGCCTGAGGGTCACCGGCCTGGTGGGCTGGGTGCTGTGGGCCCTGGCCCACCTGGCCTTCATTCCCGACACCGAAAACAGGATTTCCCTGTTCAGCAAATGGATGTGGCAGATCGCCACCCGCCAACGCACGGCCTTGTTGATCACCGGCCGCCCCGACCAGCACCTGGGGGTGGATGTGGGGCTGGTGCGCTCGGAGTGGGAGCCTGCCTCGCACCTTCCCGTTGGGGAGACCCCCGGTGAGCCGGGGCGCAGGGCCGCCTGATCAGCCCTCGATCACGTTGGCGTGGAGCAGATCCATGGCGGTCAGCACGGGGGCGGTGTCGGCTTCATCGAGCTCCAGGGTGGTGGCGAGGTTGGTGAGCATGTTGCGCTCATCGGCCTGCAGGGGGCCATCGGAGCGCATGATCTCGGCGGCCACCGCGTAGGCCGTGGCCCGCTGGCGGGGATTGAGCTGCTCGGCGGCTTCAACCATCAGGTGTTGGGGCCCCACCCGGCGCAGCTCGGCCAGCAGCGCATCCATCAGGGCCACCATGGTCTCCTGGCCGTAGTTCAGGTAGGGCTGGCGATAGTCGAGGGAATGGCGCAGGGCCCGCGAACCGGCCATGGTGAGCACCCCATCCCAGGAGACAGCTGCCAGGGCAATGGCGGCAAAGGCGGTGGCCGGATCCATCACCACGGCTCCGCCGCTGGCTGGGGTTGGTTGGGGTGACCCTGGGGGGTTACTAGGGGAGGCGTTGAAGGGAAGAGTGCTCACCATGGCAAAGCTGGTTGATGCGCTAGAGATCTCCAGCATTCCTGGCGCCGCCGCCCCCTGCGGTAGCCATTCCAACCAGATCAGGTCGGTTGGGGATTCCTAGGGCGTAGCCCGCGGCTGGCGCGAGGGTGAACCGGTTGGCTGGGGCGGCCTTGCGGGGTGGTCCGCCGCGAGGAGCAGGGGAAACCGCAGGGTGATTTCGGCGCCCCCCAGGGAGACGGACCGGCCGAGTTGCATGCTGCCGCGGTGGTTTTCGACCGTGGCGCCCACCAGGTAGAGGCCCAGCCCCATGCCCCGGGTCTTGGTGGTGCTGAGCAGGTGGTCGCCACCAGACTCCTGCGCCAGCAGTGGCTCCGGTAGGCCCGGGCCGCTATCGGCCACCACCAGCTCCACCTGGCCCTGGTGCTCCCGCAGCTCCACCGCCAGGCGGCGCTGGTCGGGCTCCGTTTCGGCGAGGGCCGCCAGGGCATTGCGGATCAGATTGGTGATCGCCACCTGCAGCTGGGCGGCATCGCCGTGGACTAGGGCCCGGTTGGTGCTGAGGCCGCGGCTGCTGAGTTGCACCCCGGCGGAGGCCAGGGGGCGCCTTAGGTAGGTGAGGGCCGCGCCGGTGACCTCGGCCAGGACCACCGGCCCTTGCTCGCTTTCGACGCTGCGCAGCAGCATGCGCATCTTCTCGATCAGCTCCACCACCCGCCTGGATTCCTCCCGCAGCACCTGCAGCATTGGCATGGCGTCCGCCAGTTCGGCGCTGGCTTCGGCCTGGTTGATCAGCCGTTCGCTGATCAGGCTGAGGCTGCTGAGCGGTTGGTTGATTTCATGGGCCACTGCCGCCGCGGTGAGGCTGGTGCGGAGCTTGCGGCGCAGGGTCTGCTGCTGGAGTTCCAGGGCCTGGCGTGCCCGTTGCAGTTCCCGTTCCCGCTGGCGCAGCACGGCCAGGAGCGGGCTGATGCCCGCCACGACCCCCAGCACCAGCAGCCCTGCCTCAGGGGCCATGGCTCTGCAGCACCGCCAGCCGCACCAATTCGGAGCCGGCGGCATTGAGCTTGAGCCGCAGGTTGCGGCGGTGGGTTTCCACCGTGCCCAGGGCCATGCCAAGGGCCTGGGCGATGGCCTTGCTGCTGCAGCCCTGGCCGATCAGGTCCAGCACCTGCTGTTCCCGTTCCGTGAGGGTTGTGCGCCGCACCGGTGGCGATGGGGCTTCGCGGGCATGGGCGGCCCGGAGCGTGTGCAACCTGGCGATCTCCTCCCGCAGCGCTCCGAAGGCGCTCGTTTTGTCGACCACGGCATGGAGCATGGGCTCCAACTCCTGCGGGCACACGAAGCTGCTGGCCTGGCCCGAAAGCACGATCAGGTGGGCGCTGGGCCGTAGTCGTTGCAGCGCTTCGGCCACCTCGATGCCCGGTCGGTCGGGCAGGCAGAGGTCGAGGATCAGCAGATCGGGTTCGCTGCTCTCGAGCGCTGCGATCGCCTCGGCGGCCGTTCGGGCCGTGGCGGCCACGTGGAGGCCCTCGATGCCCTGCAGCACCGGCAGTAAGAGATCCAGAAACATGGCGTGGTCTTCAACCAGCACGCAATTCAGGTTGCGCATGGCTGACCGGCTTTCACTTCCGTGGACGCCACGATAAGAATTATGGCCCCACATCACGGGATTGCAAGGGGCCAGCTTCGCATTCGCCACTGGCCGGTTATCCGCCCGTTTCGGTATGGCTTGGCATGGTCCGCAAGGTCGTTGCCGAGCTGTAGGCCTCAACGGCATCGCCCCTTACGCTGCAGCGCTGAACCTGGGAACCATCCCCGGAGGCCCTGATCTGACGCGACCCGATCGGATCTGGTCGGTTTGGGGGTATTCATCACCAACCCATGGGTCAGCTCAGGAGCCAACTCTCACCCCGACTGCTGCTCCTGGCCTTGCTGGTGGCCGGCTTTGCCCTGGCCTGGCGGCAGCTGAACCAGATCCCGCTGCTGGTGGTCGGCCAGCCGTCGGTCACCGGTCCCCTCCAGCGCGACAAGGAGGCACCCTTTTTCGCCGGGCTGCGGGAGCGCACAGGTCTGCCGATCAAGGTGACCTACAAGCCGGTCGATCAGATCGGTTTCAAGGATGTGTATCAGCTGCAGTCCCTCAAGGACGGCACCTTCGACCTGGTGTCCCTGCGCTTCATCCAGAACAGCCGGGTCGAGCCGAGCCTGGCGGGAATCGATCTGCCGGGGTTGATTGCGGACTACCCCACCGCCAAGCGGGTGGCGGCCGCCTACGCCGGCACCGTGGACCGCTACCTGCAGCAGCGCTACGGCAGCAAGCTGCTCGGCATCTGGAGTTTCGGCCCCCAGGAGGTGTTCTGCCGCCGGCCTGTCGGCCGGCTGGCCGATCTGCGTGGGATGAGCATCCGCGTGGCCAGCCCCCTGCTCGCCACGGTGCTGGAGGAGCTGGGTGCCCAGCCTGCGGTGATTCCCTTTGAAGACACCCGTGCCGCCCTCGAGGCGGGCCTGGTGGATTGCGCGATCACCAGTGCCCAGTCGGCCCATTTCGCGGGTTGGTTGGCCTATGCGACCCACTCCTATCCGATCGCGTTTCAGTTCGGCCTCAATGGCTATGCGATGTCCCTGGCGAAGTGGAACGCGTTCTCGCCCCAGCAGCAGCGCCTTCTGGTCCGCACCTTCGAGGAGCACGTCAGCGATTTCTGGGCCACGTCGCGGCGTCTGCAGGCCGAAGTGAGCCGTTGCCATGCCGGCGGGCCCTGCGGCCCCTGGAAGCCCTACCGCCTGCAGCGGGTCGAGCCTTCCCCCGCCGACATCGCCCGGTTGCGGGAGATCATGGATCGCAAGCTGTGGCCGGCCTGGGCCGTCGCCTGCGACCGCGTTCATCCGGGCTGCAGGAAGGAGTGGCAGGAGAAGCTCGGTGCCTTCGCCGCGGTTGGTCCGCTCCCGCGCTGATGAGGCCCCCTTGCTGATGCGCTCCCCATCCACGCGGCTGCTTTCGGCCTCGGGATCGGCCTTCGCCGTTCCCCTCCAGACCGTGGGCCTGCTGTCCACCTTGATCGTCCTGGCGAACGGCACCTTTGAGGTGCTGGTGGTCAACGATCTCAACCGCGAGCAGTACGGCCTGATCGCGGCGCTGGTGGTGCTGCTCAGCGTCTGGGCGCTGGCGGAGGTGGTGCTGCTGCAGCGCCGACGGCTGTCGATCCCCCTGCTGCCCCTGCAGTTGGCGTTGGTCTTGCAGCTGGGGGTGGTGCTGCTTCGCCATGGCCTCGGGGTGCTGCGCACCCCGGCGATCGTGAATGGGTTCGGCACGGCCAGCCGACCCCAGTTCGGCATGGCGATCAGCTTTGCGCCGCTGTATCTGGCGATCTTTCTGGCCATCAGCAAGCTGATCATCGATCTGTTCGTCCATGCCGAGCAGCAGCGGGCCAACCAGCTCGAAGTGCAGATGGAGGCCCTTGAAGCGGCCCGGCAGAATCTGCGCGATGCCCGCGATGCGGCGGAGGAAGCCAACCTCGCCCTGCTCGCCGCCAATGCCCGCCTCCATGGGCAGGCCACCTCCGACCCGCTCACCGGTCTGTCCAACCGCCGCCATTTCGAGGCGGCCCTGGCCGATCAGCAGGCCCTCAGCCAGCGCTTTGAGGAGCCCCTCTCCCTGCTGATGGTCGATGTCGACCAGTTCAAGACGATCAACGATCGCTTCGGCCACCGTTGCGGTGACCTGGTGCTGGTGGAGCTGGCCCAGTTGCTCCGCTCCAGCCTGCGCAAGCCGGATCTGCTGGCCCGCTGGGGCGGCGATGAATTCATCGTGATGCTGCCCCACACCACGGGCGCCAGCGCCTTGGAGCTGGCCCGGCAGATCTGCGCGGCCGTTGCGGTGCATGTGTTTCCGGCCGTGCCCGCGGTCACGGCCAGCATCGGTGTGGCCGAATGGCAGCCTGGCGAAAGCCTTGATCAGTGGTTTGCCAGGGCCGATAGCGTGTTGTATGTCGCCAAGGCGGCCGGCCGCAATGCCGCAAAGCTCAGCGCCTAGCAGGCGCCGGATCCCCTTGCTCGAAGCATCCTCCGGGTTCGAAGCAGCGCTTGCCAGCGGCTCCATCACGGCGTCGGCGGCTGCGGTGATGGCCTTGCACTGGCGCTGCGGTGCCGATGGCTGCACCGAGTACCCCTGGGTGGGAGA
>JBAXOO010000021.1:0-10899 GCA_037133235.1 Cyanobium sp. ELA507 | reverse complement strand
TCACACAGCGAAAACTGGAGAGGTAGAGGCGATCGGGGAGATCCAGCAGGGAGTTAGCGGTGCGGTTGGCAAACTTGCTGCCCAGATTGCGCCAGCCGGCATGTTCCTTGGTGCGGTAATCGCCATAGACCACATCAAGCTGCCTGTTGAGCGCCTCCTCCCAGAGACGCAGTCCCTCCTCCGGCGGATTCTGGAGGTCGTCATCGAGGTTGAGCACATGGCGGCCCCGGCTGTGGCGATAACCGGTAAGCACGGCATTGTGTTCGCCGTAGTTGCGGCCATGGCGCACAAGCAGCCCCTGCAGGGAACTGTGCTCCAGGCGCCGGCGCAGGCGCTCCACGGTGTCATCGGGACTGCCGTCATCGACGAAGATCACCTCCCAACCACCGGGAACCTCCAGGCCCTCCAGCCGGCTCACCAGGGCATCCACACTGCCGCTGCTGCGATAGAGGGGAATCACCAGGGAAAGGACGGGCATCGCTCAGCGTTGATCAGAAGGTGCTGGGAACGGAGCAGGGACGGGTCTGCAGAGCTCCGTCGCGGCAATGGCAATCCTGTCAGGTTTGCAGGGTGGGTGCCCCGGGGTCGATGGCGATGGCAACCAAGTCAGCCCAGCAAGGGCAGCAGGCGAAGGGCCACGTCATCCACGCAGGCCTCGGGAAGGTGGGGATGGAGCGGCAGGGTGAGGATCTCGGACACCCGCAGGTTGGTCTCCGGCAGGGGCGCCATCGGGCCGAAGCGCTCGATCACATAGGGATGCTGGTGACAGGCCAGGGCGTAGTGGAGGGAGAGGGGCAACCCTTGCCGCCGGCCCTCGGCCAGCACCCGCTGGCGCAGGGCCGGCTCCAAGCGCACCACGAAGAGGTGGTAGCTGTGAAGCCATTCGGCGCCATCGCCGGGCAGGGCCAGGGCAGCGCCCCGGAGATGGACTGCATAGGCGGCGGCCACCTGGCGGCGGCGCTGGATCTGCTCGGCTAGATCGGTCAATTTGCCAAGCAGAACCCAGGCCTGCAATTCATCGAGCCGGCTGTTCACCCCAAACTGCACCGCACGGCGTTCCCCATCCCAGCCGTAGAAGCGACTGCGGCGGGCCGGCTCGACGGCCTCGGGCCTGTTGACCACGAGGGCACCCCCATCGCCGAAGGCGGCCAGGTTCTTGGTGGGATAGAAGCTGAAGGCGGCGAAATCGCCCCAGGTGCCCACGGCCCGGTCGCGGTAGAGGGTGCCGCAGGCCTGGGCGCAATCCTCGATCAAGGCAAGCCCATGGCGAGCGCAAAGGGCTAGCAGGGGCACCAGATCACAGGCCTCCCCATAGAGATGCACGGCAATCACGGCCCGGAACGGTCCAACCCCGGGGGCCGCTACCGCCCCAGCCTCCAGCCGATGGGCCAGGTGGGCCACGGAGAGCACGGAGCGGCCCGGCTCCAGATCCACGAACACCGGGCGTGCCTCGAGCCGGAGCACGGCAGCGGTGGTGGCGTAGGCGGTGTGGGAAGGCAGCAGGACCCGATCCCCTGGCTCCACGCCGGCGGCCCGCAGGGCCAGTTCGATGGCATCGGTGCCGTTGGCCACACCAATCACTTGGTGGGGCTGGCAGCCGGACCCCAGCCAGGTGGCAAAGGCGGCCTCGAACTGCCGCACCCCTTCCCCCAGAATCACCTGGCCAGATGCGGTGATCCGCTCCACGGCCTCACCAACGAGATGGCCGTAGCGCAGCAGTTCCTGCTGGGGAAAATTGAAGGGGTCGCTCACGGCTCGCTGTTCAGGGTTTGCTGCTCAGGATTGATCGCCCTGGGACTGTTGCCCAGAGCTGATGGCGCTGATGGGGTGAATTGGGTTGCCTCGATGCTTTGCAAAGGCCCATGACCGATGATGCTTCCCTCAGGCTCTGACAAGCAAGCAATCTAGATGTAACGTGAAATGTGTTCGCCATAATAAGCGAGGGTGCGCTCCAACGACTGGCGCAGGGAGCGCTGGGGCTGCCAGCCGGTTGCAGCGCGGAAACGGTCGAAGCAGGAATAATAATCGCCAATATCGATTTTCTTGCGTTCTTCCGGATAAGGGGTGACCACCAGATCGCCTGATCCATGCAGCTCAATCATCAGCCGGGCCAAATCGGCCAGCGAAACAACCTCGCTTGAGCCAAGATTATAGGGGACCAAGGGAAGATCGGAATTTTCAGCCGCCATCAACATCGCATCTACCACATCCTCGACATCGTTGAAATCGCGCAACTGATCACCGCCCCAAACCTCAATCGGCCGCCCCTCAAGCAACTGACGCACCCAAATCCCCACGAAGGTCTGACGGGCATCACGGATCCGCATGCGTGGACCGATGGTGTTCGTGAGGCGCAGCACACAGGAGCTGAGCCCATACACCTTGGCATAGAGAAGGTGATACATCTCTGCCGAAAGTTTATTAATGCCATTCACATCCACAGGATCAATCGGATGCCCTTCGTCCACCGGCAAGCGCAGGGGTCGGCCGTAGAGCTGGCGGGTGCTGGCGTAGATCAGCCGGGCCGTTGGTGCCGCCCGGCGACAGGTTTCCAGCAGCCGCAACTGGGCGGTGACGTTGATGGCCAGATCCGTTTCCGGATCGTGCATGGAATCCAGATGGCTGGTCTGGCCGGCCAGGTTGAAGATCACCTCCTTGCCTTCCAGGAGCACCTCGAGGGAGGAGCAATCCCGCAGGTCCGAGAGGTTGATCCGTAGGCGATCGGCATAACCCTCCAGGTTGAAGCGATGCCCCCCGTACTGGGGCATTAGACTGTCGAGCACGGTCACCTCAGCCCCGAGATCGCAGAGCCGGCGGGCCAGATTGGAGCCAATGAAGCCCAACCCTCCAGTGACCAGAACCGACCGCCCTTGCCAGACAGCGGCTGGATCCGGCAAAGGGCTAGGGGACAACGGTATGAGGAAAAAATTTGAGTTCATCCTAGGGCGAAACACCCCGCCATTCCTTCGGTCCCACCTCCGATCACGCAGCGGCCAACCCATTCCTGGCTTCGGTCAGTCGCCAATGGGGCAGGTAGGGCCCCGTCGGCGGCTTAAGCGGAACTGGTGATCGAGGCCCCAGTGCCCCGCAGCACCCGGAGCAACTTCACAAAGCTCTCGGGCAGAGGCGCCTCCAACACCAACCGCTCCCGGCTGATCGGGTGGTCGAGACCGAGCTGCACGGCGTGAAGGGCCTGGCCGCCGAGCTCCACCGGCAGGTGGCGGCAACGGCTGTAGGTGGCATCCCCCACGATCGGATGGCCGATATGGGCGCAGTGCACCCGGATCTGGTGGGTGCGTCCGGTGTCGAGCTTGAAGCGCAGCAGGGAGTAGGCACCAAGCCGCTCAACCAAGCGCCAGTGGGTGCAAGCGTGGCGGCCGGAGCCGTCATGCACCACTGCGTACTTCTTGCGATCGACCGGGTGACGGCCAATGTCACCGATGATCGTGCCGGCATCGCCGGCGGGGGCGCCATGGACTACCGCCAGGTACTCCCGGGAGGCGATCCGTTGCTGGATCTGCACCTGGAGCTTCACCAAGGCCTCCTGGCTCTTGGCGATCACGATGCATCCGGTTGTGTCCTTATCGAGCCGGTGCACGATGCCCGGCCGCATCTCACCGCCAATGCCGGGGAGGTCGGGGCAGTGGTGCAGTAGGCCATTCACCAGGGTGCCATCGCGGTTGCCGGGGGCCGGATGCACCGTGAGGCCAGCCGGCTTGTTGATCACGATCAGATGGGCGTCTTCGTAGAGCACATCCAGGGGGATCGGCTGGGCCACGAGGTAGGGCAACGGCTCCGGCGGCGGCATCCAGAGCTGCACCTCATCGTTCTGGCGCAGGGGGGTTTTAGCCCGGCCGGTGATGCCATTGACCCGCACGTAGCCCGCATCGATGAACTTCTGGATGCGGGCCCGACTCTGCTCGGGCCGCTGGGCCACCAGCCAGCGATCCAGCCGCATCGGCAGCGGCTTGGGGTAGTGCAAGGTGAGCAGCTCGCCTTCGCCTTCGCCAAAACTGGACATGGCGGGTGGCGAAGCAGCAAGGGACACTGGATGAAGCCTAAGCAGCGGCCCTGATGGCCTGCACCAGCGACGGGTTGCCTCCATCCGGGCTCACGACTCCGCAGCCAGGCCATCGGGCGAAACGATCAACCTTGTTGGCGCCGAAGCGCTGCTCACCATGACCAACAGCCAACCAGGTGCCCCCCAGCCAGAGGAATCTCCGGACGGCGACCTGGAGGGCCTCCAGCACGTTGCCCCCATCCCCCCCTCCGTCGCCCTGCGTGAGGCGCTCACCCATGGCCGGGGCCGGCTGATGGTGGTGCTGGCCACCACCTTGGTGTGGGTGATGGATGCCCTGCTGGTGAACCGGATCGAGTCCCACCACATGGTGGCCCACAACTTCAATCCGTTGCTGAGCACGATGGAGCGAATCAGCACGATCGCCTTCATCATCGTGACCGTGGGGATGACGGTTTCGCTGTACCGCGCCAAGCACAAGAACCTGTTCAGCTGGACCCTGGCCTATCTGGTGATCTCGATGGTGCAAGTGGTGGCCAATGTGCTGTCGATGGTGGGCACCTCCAGCACCGTGAAAGGTGGTGGACTCGCCAACCTATGGGACGTGGCAGCGGTGTACATGGAAAGCGTGATTGTGTTCATGTTCATCTATGTCTTTCTCGATGTCGTCACCCCCGGTGGCGCCTTCGTCTGGCCTAGCCGCGAGGGCGAAGCGCCGCCAGTTCCCCACCTGATCGACTACCTGTTCATCTCCCTCAATGTGAACTCCACCTACGGCCCCACCAGCGAGGTGCTGATGTCCCGGCCCGCCAAATTGTTCATGTCCCTGCAGGTGCTGCTGGCCATCCTGATGCTCACGGTGTTGATCGCCCGGGCCGTGAGCGCCTGACCCAGGCCACACCGGGGGGCCCAGGCTTCTAGACCCCGGTGGACGGGGATAGAGGCAGCTCCTCTGGCGGCAGCTCCAGGGCGATCGGCCCGAGCAGGGAGCGGCGGAAATCATCCAGCAGGCGCTGGGCCATGCGCCCGCCATCCCCACTGGTGTGGCGCGCGGCAACATCCGCCAGCCAGGCTTCTGCATCGGGGATCGGCGGGGCGCCCTCGGAAGGGGTGCCCGCGAGCAGGGGCTGGAGGTGCACGCCGTAGCGCTTTTCCAGCAGCCCGGGCGCCACCCCAGACGCCACCGACGGCTCCAGGGCCACCAGCAACCGGATGAAGGCCAATGCCACGGCCTCGGTGTCGTAGGCGGCCTGGCCGATGTCGTCGCAGAGGGCCAACCGCAGGGCGGCCTGCTGGTTGTCGAGCCGGGGGGGCAGCACCCCGGGGGCATCGAGCAGGTCGAGGTCCTGGCCCAGTCGCACCCAGCGCAGGGTGCGGGTCACGCCGGCCTTGCGGGCGCTCTCCACCACCTTCTGGCGCACCAGGCGGTTGATCAGGGCTGACTTACCCACATTGGGGAAGCCCAGCATCAGGGCCCGCACCGGCCTGGGTTTCATGCCCCGGCCGCGGCGGCGGGCGTTGAGGGCCTCGCCGGCGCGGATCGCCGCCTGCTGCAGCTGCTTCACCCCCGTGCCGGCCTTGGCATCGCACCACCAGGGGGTCTGGCCATGGCTGCGGAACCAAGCGTCCCAGGCCTGGCGGGCAACGGGCGTCACCATGTCGCGCCGGTTGAGCACCAGCAGGTGGGGCTTGGTGCCGATCCAGCGGCGTAGGCGGGGGTGGCCGGTAGCCAGCGGGATGCGGGCATCGCGCACCTCGATCACCAGGTCAACCTTGGCGAGGTTGTCGGCTAGGGCCTTCTCGGCCTTGGCGATGTGCCCTGGGTACCACTGGATCGCCGGAGCGGCGGTGCTTAAGGCCCCGGCCGCAAGCACGGCTGCTGCAGGACCCCCGCTGGGTAACGCGGGCTCTGCCAGCGGCCCCCCATCCGACTGCGGCACCGCGGCCGCCGCCGATTCCTCCTCCTGGCACTCCCCCATCAGGGCACCACCAGCACTGGACAGGGCGCCAGTTGGATCACCCGCGCCGCCGTGCTGGGCTGGTTGCTCTCCAGGCTGATGCCCCGAGTGCCCATCACGATCAGGTCGGCATTGATCTCATCAGCCACATCGCCGATCACAAAGGCGGGCTTGCCCTCCCTTTCGATCACTTCACAGGGGACTCCGGCCTGCTCGAAGCTGGCACGGGCTTGCTCCAGCAGCTGGGCCACGGCGGCCCCATCGTGCATGGCACCCTCCTCGGCCTCGACCACCGAGAGCACCACGAGCCGGCTCTGGTGGCGCTGGGCAAGCTGCAACGCCACGGCCGCCGTCACCATCGTCTGACGGCTCTGGTCGATCGGGAAAAGAACGGTGTCGAACATGGCAGCGCCTCGGCGACCCTGTCCTAGCGACGGCGGCCGAAGCTGAAGCATCCCACGGCGCCTGGCCCAGCACGCCGGGGGCTAATCTCTGCGCGCCTTTCCCTACCTTTATCCCATGGCGAAGCGATCCCTGGCCAGCCTCAGCGCCGATGAACTGCGCGGCAAACGCGTTCTGGTGAGGGTCGACTTCAACGTGCCCCTCGATGACGCCGGCGCGATCACCGACGACACCCGCATCCGCGCCGCCCTGCCCACCATCAAGGACCTCAGCGGCAAGGGCGCCCGGGTGCTGCTGGCAGCCCACTTCGGCCGGCCCAAGGGCCAGGTGAATGAATCGATGCGCCTCACCGCCGTGGCGGCCCGCCTCAGTGAGCTGCTGGGCACCCCCGTGGTCAAGACCGACAGCTGCATCGGCCCCGACGCCGAGGCCAAGGTGGCGGCCCTGGCCGATGGCGGTGTGGTGCTGCTGGAGAACGTGCGCTTCTTCGCCGAGGAAGAAAAGAACGACCCCGCCTTCGCCGAGAAGCTGGCGGCCTTGGCCGACGTTTATGTGAACGATGCCTTCGGGGCCGCCCACCGCGCCCACGCCTCCACCGAGGGCGTGACCAAATTCCTGCGCCCCAGCGTGGCCGGGTACCTGATGGAGAAGGAGCTCCAGTACCTGCAGGGCGCCATCGATGAGCCCAAGCGCCCCCTGGCGGCGATCGTGGGCGGCTCCAAGGTGAGCAGCAAGATCGGCGTGCTCGAGGCCCTGATCGACAAGTGCGACAAGATTCTGGTGGGCGGCGGCATGATCTTCACCTTCTACAAGGCCCGTGGCCTGGCGGTGGGCAAGAGCCTGGTGGAGGAAGACAAGCTCGATCTGGCCCGCGAACTCGAAGCCAAGGCGGCCGCCAAGGGGGTGCAATTCCTGCTGCCCACCGATGTGGTGCTGGCCGACAACTTCGCCCCTGATGCCAATAGCCAGATTGCCAAGGTGGAGGAGATCCCCGATGGCTGGATGGGCCTCGACATCGGTCCCGATTCGGTGAAGGTGTTCCAGGACGCCCTGGCCGACTGCAAGACCGTGATCTGGAACGGCCCGATGGGGGTGTTCGAGTTCGAGAAGTTCGCCAACGGCACCAACGCCATCGCCACCACCCTGGCCGAGCTGAGCGACCAGGGCTGCTGCACGATCATTGGCGGCGGTGACTCGGTGGCCGCCGTGGAAAAGGCCGGTTTGGCCGACCGCATGAGCCACATCTCCACCGGCGGCGGCGCCAGCCTCGAGCTGCTCGAAGGCAAGGTGCTGCCCGGCGTGGCGGCGCTGGATGAGGCCTGATCGGGCCCTGGGCCTCGCCGGGCTATGCCCCAAAAGGCCCTATCGCCAATCCTGATTGGACTCCCGCAAGGGAGTCCTTTTTCTTGGCCCCAGAGGCTCAAAAACCTAGGCGGATGCCCATGGCAGCGGATGCACTCCTGACCGCGGTGCCGGGGTAGAACTCAGGCGCCGCGGCCATAGGCCACCACACAGGCTGCATTGAGCACGTGCACCCCAAGCCCGCTCGCCTGGCGCCCATTGAGCAAGCCAAGCTGGCATTCACCCACCCCGCGCTGCACCACGCCTGCATTGCTGTACGAGAAGGTGATGCGGCCATTGGGCAGGGCCTCCACGGAGGCGTAGTTGAGCCAGCTGCTGGTGCCTGGCACCTCAATCGCAGGCTGCCGCTGGGCCAGGGCACCATTCACCGCCTCGGTGATGGCCGCCCCCGAAGCGAGCCCCTCCACCGACCAGGTGGCTGAGGTGGTCCGATACCAGCCCCAGGGCCAGGGCCGTCCCACCCAATAACTGCCGAGCAACCAGGCGGGATGCAGCTCCGCAAAGCCATAGGCCGCAGCCGGAGCACGGGGAATGCCTGGCACAACTCGAGGGCGGGCCTGGCCCGGCAGGGCGGCAAGGAGCGTGAGCAACGCCACGCCTGGCCAGCGGGTCATCCACGCCCTGAGGGCCTTTGGGTTGGCCAAACTCAGCATCGCAAAGGATTCGGGAGAGTGATCTGGGGCGAGGCGCCGATTGTGCCAGACCAGTGCTTCCCACGCTCCAGCCGCCAGCAGAGGGTTCAACCAAAGCCCCCCTTCTGATGAAGCTGGCGCTGATCGAGATCGAACGAAGCCTGGGCCTTGAACCGTGCAAGGGCAACAAACGGCTTAAAGACCTCACCAGCTCCAGATCCCTTGATGGGCGGATCAAGCGGAAGGCCCCTCTAGCCCCCCAGAGGCGGGTATCGCCCTTGAGACCCCGACCAGTCCCGCCGCATAACTCCGCGGGATGCAACCCCTGCCACGCGTCAGCACTTCCCTTGCCTAACGCCCCCTGCCCATGTCGCTCTTCAAGGGCCTTCTCCCCGCTGCCCTGCTGGGCTCGGCAACGCTGTTCATGCCAGAGCCGGCCCGGGCGGTTGTCTAGTGCACCACCGTTGGCCTGCCCCACGGCTGTGTGGTGCGGCGGCCCGTTGCCGCTCCTGGTGTGGGGTGCGGCCCGCGGCAGGCCCCGATGTCGGCCCCAACCTCGGCGGCCCTGTAAACCGGGAGGGACTGCGATGATCTCGGAACCATGCTCCGTTCTGCCCTTAACGGCGCGACCTGCCCCAAGGTGAAGACCCCTTGAGGGGAGTCAGCCCCCGTGAGGTGCCGTCCGGCAAGGCAAAGCTTTTCAGCCACTGCTGATAATCTCACCGAAACCTCAATGCTGAACGGGGCCTCGCCAAAGCACAGGCCAACGTCCCCTAGGCGCACAAGGCGCAGAGGCCGATGCCACCGTTGAACCCCAGCAGGGTCCATCTCCCCCTTCGCTCTGCGGCCTTGCACCTGCGATCGCTGATTCCCCGGCCCCTGGCGGCCCAGCTCAAGGGCGTTGCCTTCCGACCGGGTGGGCGAAGACTCGGCCTAGCCTTCGCGACCGGCTGCAGCATCAGCCTGAATCTCCAGCCGGCCCGGGCAGTGGAGGTGGTTCAACTTCGGCTTCCCTTGCTCGGGGATACCCTCTCAGCCCGGGTCTCGGAACTGGCCAGCCCCGACGCCCTCTGGGCCGGCAACAGCGATCTGGCCGAACTGAACCGCGCCACCGAGGGCAACTTCGCCGGCAGCATTCAAGACTTCGTCAACTACCCCCTCCCCCAGCAGGACTACCAGGGCAGTCCGATGGTGCAGCAGATGGAGGTGCTGCTCAAGCAACTGATCGAGGTGGATGCCAATCCATCGCTCAACCTTGATCCCGAGCCCCTGCGCTCGGCCATGGAGCGCCTGAAGGCGTCGGGCCGCAAAGCCACCCTGCTAGCCCTGTTGCGCGAACTTCCGGGCAACAAGGTGACCATCCGGCTCGATCGGGCCGTGCCCCTGCTGCGGCAGCTCGAACGCCAGCAACGGGAGATCGACAAGGTGATCCTCACCTACCCCAAGCTGCCGGCAGCAAGCGCCGAAGCGCTGCGGCCAGGTCCCTACCCGATCCAGACCCGGACCCTCACAATCCCGGCAACCAGCAGCCACGAAGCGCTGCAGGTCACCATGGTGCGGCCCACCGGCATGCCCACCCTGCCGCCGGTGGTGATCTCCCACGGCCTCTGGGACTCACCCCCCAGCTTCCTGGGCTGGGCCCAATACCTGGCCGGCCACGGGGCGCCGGTGTTCCTACCGCGCCACCCCGGCAGCGACATCAGCCAGCAGGCCGAGATGCTCGCCGGCAAATCCGCCCCGCCGGACCCAAGGGAATTCCTGCGGCGCCCCCAAGAAGTGAAAAGTGTGCTGGATGCCCTGGATGCCGGCACCCTGGCGGGCGCCGAAGGCATCCGGGCCAGCGATATCACCTTCATCGGGCACTCCTGGGGGGGCACCACCGCCCTGCAGCTGGCCGGGGCGCGCAGTCTGCCCACAACCCTGTGGAAGGAGTGCACGAAAAGCTCAACGCCCCAACGCAACATCAGCTGGGTGCTCCAGTGCAGCTTCCTTCCGGCGGCCACCAATGCCTCCCTGGCCGATTCGCGCATCGTTCGGGTGGCGGCGGTGAGCCCAACCCAGGGCCTGGTGTTTGCAGCGGGGCTGATCGATCTCAAGGTGCCGGTGTTGTTGGTGAGCGGCAGCCGCGACTTCGTGGTTCCCAGCCGGCCGGAGGCCCTGCTCCCCTATGGGGATTACCCCCGGGGCCGCAACGAACTGGTGCTCGCCGAAGGCGGAACCCACTTCAACCTGCCAGCCAGCGCCACCAGCAATGGGGGTCCCCTGCGGGCGCTTCTGCTCCGCTGGGTCAAGGGCCAGCCGATCACACCGACAAGCCCGGTGACCGACCCTTCGGGCCTGCCCCTGCGGCTGGTGACCATGGCCGCCTCCCAACCCTGAGCCACCCCTGGGGGGCAGCCCCTGCCAAGCGGTCGGGGACCTCAAGGCACCAGCCAGGGCCACCGATCGAGGCGGCGGTTCACCCCTAATCTGCAAGCCAACCGGCCAGAGACGGCCGCCCCACCAGCCCAACGCCCCCATGTCGATC
>JBAXOO010000020.1:0-10907 GCA_037133235.1 Cyanobium sp. ELA507 | reverse complement strand
GTAGAGCAGATCGCGCCAGTAGAAATCGATTTCTACTGGCGCGATCTGCTCTACATCGCCGAGCGGGTGTTCCTCAATCCGCTGCCGGCCTTCAAGTATTTCCCCAGCCAGGAGTATCTCGATCTGCCCAACAGCTACGCCGGCGACCAATCAAAGCTGCGCATCTGGCGCGGCGGCGAGAAGGCCCACCCCGAGCTGCTGGAGTTCATGGCCAAAGGGGAAACCGGTGCGATGCCGAAGCTGCTCCACCACCTCTGGCATGACCGCATCAACATGGAGTTTGCCGAGGCCTGCATGCAGGCGATGCTCTGGCATCAGGGCATGGGCGGCCGCTTCTACGACTACCTCGAAAGCGACGCCTACCGGGCCAACGCCGACCGGGCAATCAAGGCCTATTTCCGCGGCAATCCGGTGATGCTGGGTCTGTACAAACTGTTCCCTGAGATGTTCATGGAGCAGGTGAAGCAGATGAGCTATTACGCCAATCTCGGCCTGTTCTGGGAGGTGATGGCGCCGGTGTTCTTCGAGATGAGCGACATCTACGACGAGGGCGGTTTCAAGGGAGTGCCCGATGCTATGGACTTCCTCGTGAACGGCATCTTCGCCGTGGCCGGCCGGCCGATCTACCACCATGTCTATGTGGGCGATGAATGCATCGAGGTGATTCCCAAATCGGAAGGGTTCACCTGGCTCTACGAGGCCGCCCTGCCCTACGTGGAGGCAGTCTTCTATCGCACTTCCCCCTTCCGCGGCACCAAGAGCTACAACGCCCAAGCGGGTCAGGTGCCCCAGAATCAAGCTGATTTCCACTACGGCATTCTTTATGCCGATGTCTATCCCGTCGGCTCCGCTGGCATCCCTCCCACCCTGCTGATGCAGGACATGCTCCACTTCCTGCCGCCCTACCTGCAGGAGCTTTACAAGCAGCATCGCCGCGGTGAGGAAGATCAGCTGATCCAGCTGGGCATCACCTTCCAGCGCTCGATGTACAACGTGACCTCGGCCGTGATCCAGGCCCTGCGCTGCGCCCTGCTCTATCCCCTCGACGACACCGATCCGGCGCACCTGCTGGCGAACCGCCAGTTCTTCGAGGCCCAGATGGATCGCTTCCTGCGCCCCGAGGCCCGCCTGGGCGCCATCCAAAGCCAGGACTACCGCTGAACACCTGAACGGCCGCACCCCCGCTCAGCGATCCGGCCGGCCGAACGCCCGGCTTCTCCGACCGCCTATTCCTTCCATCACCCTCGATCCCCATGGCCAACATCATCGAAACCGCCAAGGGTGCGGGCTGCTTTGCCACCCTGCTCACCGCCGTGGAGGTCGCTGGCCTCACCGCTGCGCTGGAGAGTCCCGGTCCGTTCACGGTGTTCGCCCCGGTGGACGACGCCTTCGCGGCCCTGCCGCCCGGCACGGTGCAGACCCTGGTGGACAACGTGCCCCAGCTGGCCCGCATCCTCAAGTTCCATGTGCTCTCCGGTGCCTACAAGCGCGAGCAGCTGATCGACCAGCCGGAATGGGAGAGCCTGGAAGGAGCGCCCGTGGCCATCCGGCGCTCCGAACCCTTTGAGGTGAAGAACGCCACCGTGGTGAGTGCCGACATCGTTTGCGACAACGGCGTGGTCCACGTGATCGACCGGGTGATCCTGCCGGGGTGATCGCACCGCGGGACCAGGTTGGCTGGGACAGTTTGGGGGCCACAACACCCTCCACGGGCCGTGGGATCAGGCCACCCATGAGAAGATCCCATGCAATCGCCAAATCCCTACATGCGCTGTCTGTTCACCACCCTGTCCCAGGCCACCAGCAGGGCCCGGCGGGCGGCGCCCCTGGTTCTGCTTCCCTTCTTGTTGGCGGCCTGCGCCCCCGATGGCGGCGGCGGGGTGCAGAGCACCAAGATGGCCACGATCAAGGCTCGGGGCAAGCTGATCTGCGGGGTGGACGGTTCCCTGCCGGGCTTCAGCTTCGTGGGGCCTGACGGCAGCTACAGCGGCCTCGATGTGGACGTTTGCAAGGCCATGGCCGCCGCCCTGTTCGGCGATCCGGGCAAGGTGGAATACCGCAACCTCAACTCCAGCGAGCGTTTTGCCGCCCTGGCCAGCGGCGAGGTGGACCTGCTCTCGCGCAACACCACCATGACCCTGAGCCGCGACGCGGCCGGTGGCAATGCCCTGAGCTTCGCCCCCCCCACCTTCTATGACGGCCAGGGCGTGATGGTGCCCACCGCCAGCGGCATCAAGACCCTCAAGGATCTGGCCGGCAAACCGATCTGCGTCGAAAGCGGCACCACCACCGAGCTCAACCTGGCGGACCGGATGCGCGAGCAAAACATCCCTTACACCCCCCTCAAGTTCCAGACCGGCGACCAGACCTACGCCGCCTACCTGCAGAGCCGCTGCGTGGCGGTCACGAGCGACCGCTCCCAGTTGGCTGGTAAGCGCAGCAGCTTCCCCAACCCCGATGCCCACACCCTGCTGCCGGATGTGATGAGCAAGGAACCGCTCACCCCGGCCACCGTGAATGCCGATCCGGTCTGGGCCGATGCCGTGCGCTGGACCGTGAACACCCTGTTCCAAGCGGAGGAGCTGGGCATCACCAAGGCCAACATCGCCGCCAAGGTGGCTGAAGCCAAGGCCCAGACCAACCAGGCCGACCTGCGCCGCTTCCTCGGCGTGGAGGGAGAGTTTGGCAAGCAGCTGGGCCTACCGGCTGATTTCGTACCCAAAATCATCGGCGCTGTGGGCAACTACGGCGAGATCTTCGATCGCAACGTCGGCCCCGGCTCCCGCCTGAAGCTGGATCGTGGCGTCAATAAGCAGTGGAAAGAGGGTGGCCTGATCTATTCACCGCCCTTCCGCTGATGGGAATCACCCCGTCCTCAGCGTCGCCCTCTGGCCTGGGGGCGGGGGCAGCGGTGCCCTGGTGGCGCAACCGCCGGGTGATCCCCTGGGTGGTGCAGGGGGCCGTGGGCCTCACCGTGCTGGTGGTCGTGGCTTTCCTGCTGGGGAACCTGATCCACAACCTCACGGCCGCTGGCCTCTTGCTGAGTTGGGGCTGGCTCACCCAGCCCGCCGGTTTCGATATTGCCGAAACCGTCCTGCCCTTCCAAGCCAGTGATCCCTACTGGCGCGGCTTGCTCGCGGGCCTGGTCAACACCGTGCGGGTGGTGATCGCGGGCCTTTTGGGCTCCACCCTGCTCGGCACCTTGCTGGGCATGGCTTCGTTCAGTGGCAACGCCCTGCTGCGGACCCTCACCCGCCTCTACGTGGAGGTGGTGCGCAACATCCCGCTGCTGCTGCAGCTGGTGTTCTGGTACTTCGTGGTGTTTCTCTCTCTACCCAACGGCACCGCCGCCATCCAGCTGCCGGGGGTGGTGCTGGCCAAGTCGGGCCTCTACATCGCCGGTTTCGGTGAGGGTCTGCGCTGGATGGGGCCCCACCTGGTTAACGGGGTTTGGCAGGCGCCGCTGCGCTGGTCCGTGGAGTTCGGCGCCCTGCTCACCGGCCTGATCGCCTATTCCTCGGCCTTCATCGCCGAAGTCGTTCGCGGCGGCATCGCCGCGGTGCCGAAGGGCCAGTGGGAGGCCGCCTCCTCCCTGGGACTGAGCTGGCTGCAGACCCTCCGCCAGGTGGTGCTGCCCCAGTCCCTGCGGGTGATCGTGCCGGGTCTCAACACCCAGTTCATCTCCCTGGCCAAAAATTCCTCGCTGGCCGTGGCCGTCGGCTTCACCGACCTCTACTCGGTGGCCGAAACCACCCTCAACCAGACCGGCCGGGCCGTGGAGGTGGTGCTGCTGCTGCTGGGCACCTACCTGGCCCTTGACCTGTTCATCTCCCTGCTGATGAACGGGCTCAACCGACTCGTGCAGATCCGGGAGCGCTGAGATGAAACCCCTGCTGCGGCGCCTCCGCCACGACCTCTTCGCCACCCCCGTCGATGGGCTGATCAGCGTGGTGCTCTTGGCGGTGATCGCCGCCGTAGCCACCTCTTTCCTGCACTGGGCCACAAGCCAGGCCCGCTGGGCCGTGATCCAGGCCAACAGCACCCTGTTCGCGGTAGGCCGCTATCCAATCGAGCAGCAGTGGCGCCTCTGGCTGCTCACCGCCCTCCTGGCAGCGGCCACCGGCATCAGCTGGGGCATGTTGCGGTCCCATCCCCGCTCCGACCGTGGCGGCATCCTCTGGCCCCGCAACGACCGCATCGCGGTGGGGCTGCTGGTGGCGCTCAGCCTGCTCCTGCCCTGGTTGCTGGGCCTGAGCCCGGCGGTTCAGCTCCGCTGGGTGGCCATCACGGCCGTGTTGGTGCTGCTGCGCTGGCTGGCAGGACGGTTCGGCCCGCAGCTGCCCGCTGCGCTGAAGCGACTGCTCCCCCTAGGCCTTCCCCTGCTCTACCTGATGGGAATGGTGCTGATCGCCGGAGGCCTGGGGCTGGTGGCCGTCTCCCCATCCGAGTGGGGCGGCCTGCTGCTCACGCTGCTCGAATCGAGTTTCGCGATCCTGCTCTGCTTCCCGCTGGGGTTGCTGCTAGCCCTAGGCCGCCGCAGTGACCTCCCCCTTCTGCGTTGGGGTTCGGTGCTCTACATCGAGTTCATCCGTGGCGCCCCCCTGATCACCCTGCTGTTCCTGGGTCAGAACATGCTCGGCTTCCTGCTGCCAGGCGGCCTGGCCCCCGAGCGGGTCTGGCGGGCGGCCTGGGTGCTCACCCTGTTTGCGGCGGCCTACCTGGCCGAGGCGGTGCGCTCGGGCCTGGCGGCGGTGCCCCGGGGCCAGCTGGAGGCGGCCCGCTCCCTGGGGATGTCGATGCCGCAGGCCTTCAGCACCGTGGTGCTCCCCCAGGCCCTGCGGGTAGCCCTACCCAGCATGGTGGGCCAGTTCATCTCGCTCCTGCAGGACACCACCCTGCTCTCGCTGATCGGCCTGATGGAGCTGCTGGGCACCGCCCGCACCGTGATGGCCAACCCCGCTTTCCTGGGCCACAACGCCGAGGTGTATTTCACCCTGGCGGTGCTGTTTTGGTGCTGCTGCGCCGCCCTTGGCCTCGGCAGCCGAGCTCTGGAACGGCGGCTTGATCCGGCCACGATCGCCCGATCCGGCTGATCCAGTTCCCCTCCAGCCCAGCAGCCTCACCAATCCTCAGCCGCGCCACCGCAGCCCCACCATGAGCCCGTCAACCCCCGCCACCTTGACCAGCGCCGCCCCCGTCGGCGACGTGATGATCGAAGCCCGCGGGGTTGAGAAGTGGTATCCCAATGGCTTCCATGCCCTGCGCGGCTGTGATCTCACCGTGAACCGTGGTGAGGTGGTGGTGATCATGGGGCCCTCGGGTTCGGGCAAAAGCACCTTCATCCGCACCTTCAACGCCCTGGAGGATTTCCAAAAGGGCAGCATCACGGTCGATGGCATCACCCTCTCCGACGACCTGCGCCACATCGACGCGATCAGGCGCGAGGTGGGGATGGTGTTCCAGCAATTCAATCTCTTCCCGCACCTGAGCGTGCTCGACAATCTCTGCCTGGCCCCGGTGCTGGTGCGCAAACGTCCCAAGGCCGAGGTGCAGGAGCAAGCCAGGGGGCTGCTGAAGCGGGTGGGGATCGCTGAGCAGGCGGACAAATACCCCGGCCAGCTCTCGGGCGGCCAGCAGCAGCGGGTGGCGATCGCCCGGGCCCTCTGCATGGAGCCCCGCATCCTGCTGTTCGATGAGCCCACCAGTTCCCTCGATCCCGAGATGGTGCGCGAGGTGCTCGAAGTGATGCAGAACCTCGCCGCCGACGACATCACCATGGTGGTGGTGACCCACGAAGTGAAGTTCGCCCGCCAGGTGGCCCATCGGGTGGTGCTGATGGCCGAAGGCGAGGTGGTGGAAGTGGCCGAACCGGAGCAGTTCTTCACGAACCCCAGCCAGGAGCGCTCGCGGCGGTTTCTGGACCAGATCCTGTAAAACCTGTCAATGTTTGCGCTGCTCAAGGGCAGATTAATCGGCCTCAACATCGAACCTTGATAAGCCTTGCCAGGAAGGTTCCCGCATCAATGGATCACTAAAAAGACCAGTACATAGGCTCCGCTTAGCCTGTGGTGGGCGGATCAATTCACCTTCATGACAAGAAGGGTCATGTCATCAAACTGCTCCGCATCAGCCCTGTGAATGTTGACCTGGTTGGTCGCCCTAGCCAAGACCTCAGCTGCGGTTGTCATGGCAGGCTCTAGCACGGAGAGCATTGCCTCTACATTTTTGATGCCCCAAGCTTTCCCACTTGGACTACGGGCATCGATGAGACCGTCAGTGAACGTGAACAGCAATTCTCCAGGGCTTAAGCTTGCAAATTTAACGTTGTAATTGGCACCCGAAAAAATGCCAACCGCAGGACCGCAAACCTCCAGCGCCTCCAACATGCCTTTGGAGCGGACAATCAGCGGCGCCTCATGACCCGCCAAGATGTAGGCTAGACGCTTGCAATTATAGTCGTAGGCGCCCAAGAAAAGAGTTGCGAACATTGCAGAATGCCCATGCTTTATCGCCATATAATTGTTAACCTGAGTCAGAGCCTTCTTCAGCACCTGCTCCACCTCTGACTCATTCTGCTCCCTGGCTTCCTCCGTGATTGAATAGTGCAATAAGCTTTGAAAAACAGACATAAACAAGGCCGAACCGATTCCCTTGTCGCAGACATCAGCGATCACGATGTAGGTCATGTTACCGATGCTGATCGCGTCATACCAGTCGGCGCCAATTTCATAGGCTGGATCAAAGTCAGCAGCCAGTTCAACCATGTTTGTCGATGGTAGTGACTGGATGATGAATTCTTTCTGAATGTTGGTGGCTATCTGAATCTGCTTGTCCGTGACGGCGTGGGCTAGGGTCTCATTCAGCAGAGTCCTTAGGCTTTCACCGGTCTGATTGATGTCTGCGTATAGGTTGCCAATCTCGTCATCACGATCCAATGCAATCTCGGCATCGAAATTGCCGAAGCTGAACTCCCTAACAGCAGCTGCTGCAACCTGTATGGGCTTCGCCGCGTTCCGGCAAACGAAGTAAATCACAAGTGATATTAAGCCAAGTAGAACCAACTGCCGAATCGCACTCGCGATGGTGTGTTGATAAACCATTGAAACGGCGGAAGCCTTGTCGATAACTGCAACAACGCTCCAAACGGGATCGATTTGTCTTGAGTAAGTAAAAAACGAGTGCTGCTTTGACTCAACTTCTTGAAGCCTTCCCACCCCCGTAGCCTGGTTGCCAATCCTAACAAAAGGCCCCCAATTGCTATTGGCTATTTCGCTTGTTGACAGGATGGATACACCATCATTGATCTTGCTACTTGGAAAAATTACGTGACCCTCCCTGCTGATTAACATGACCTCTTGGCCTGTAAAATCATTATCTTGAACCGAAAGTGTGTCATGGTCAGCACGGGCAATATTCTTTCGTGTGTCGATTATTTCTTCCATGCGTGGCGCATCGATTTCTACTCCAGAGTCTCTTCCTGTATCGGCTAACCTTATGACGGTAGTGAGTACGGCGACTGGCATTGGGGACGGGGTTGCCAGTTGATTGTCTCCCACAGCAAAAACTGGCACGCTTTCCACGTAACAAGCATTGCCGCTCAGGCAGCTATCCACGACGTCAAATGCGGCCTTCCCCTGTCTTGATTTCTGAAAGTAGTCTCTGGCAAGGATGTGATTGCGTGAGCCCGGCAATCTTCTGGTCCCTGAGGATGCGATTAGATCCCCATCCGGTGTCCACAGACGAAATGCTCGATCGGGAAAGATTGTTGAGGCGCTATCAAAAATTATTTGGGTTTCTCGTTGATCCATTCGCCTGATTGATGGCGTGTATGCCATCACTTCCAGCAAATTCTGAATGCTTTGGTGCCATCGCGTCAAGGCAGAGTGGGCCAGGGTTCCCTCTGCATAGAGCCTCTGCTGTGCCGCGCTGATTGCTTGTTCGCGATCCCGATATACGGTGTAGAAATTGAACGGAATTAGGATCGCACCCATCCCAAGCCAGACACTCATGATGAGCTGACTGCGCAATGTCTTGGGGCGATGAATAATTTTAAGTGGATTGATTGAGTCAATCCAATTACTTTTTGTCATTGAGGTGCTTACTTGACGATATGCCACAAATTGCCTTCACCAATTATTTTAATTACCAATTCTATCCCCCTGGACACTTGAGAGTACCTCGGAAGTTTCCATTTACCCACCCGCCAGCATCCCAAGCCCTTGCAGCCCTTCATAGAAGAGGTAGGCAGCAAACACCAGCGCCAGCACCCCCACCAGCCACTCGGCCTTGTGCTGCAGCCATTCCTCCAGGGCCGCGATCGGACCGCGGATCGAGCCAGAGCTCACGATCCAGGCCAGGGGCGGCAGCAGCAGCAGGGAACTGGCCGCCAGCACGAACAGACCACTCACCTCCACATCGGCCTTCAGGCCGGGATGGTTGATCAGCAGCAGGCCGGCCTCCTTCAGATAAAACACCAGGTTTTCCGGGGTCAGCAGCGCACCGGCGGCGCCCACCAGCACCAGCAGCCAGGTGGCCATCTGCGGCAGCCGGTTCATTAACCGCAGGGCCATGCCCTCCTCGCCGATCAGGGCCTGGGGCGTGAGTTGGTAGAGGCCCAGGGCCAGCAGACCGCCGGCGCCGATCAGGTCGATCAGCACCTGGTCGCGGTGGCCGTGGTGGGGGGTGAGGGCCATCGAGCCGCCCAGCAGCAGCAACACCATCACCGCCGTCAGGTTGGCCAGGCTCCAGCCCAGCACGTAGGCGAAGGAGCGACGTAGGGGTTCTTTGCCCAGCAGCAGCAGGGTCACCACACCGATGTGGAGCGGACTGAAGGCGATGCCGATCCCAAACAACGACGACTGGGTGACCAGGGACGGACTCATCGGCGGCGGGCCCAGGGTTATGTCGTTTGCGACACCGTAACGGCGTCCAGACCCTGGCCGGGGGAGCCATTACGTCGATGCGGCCCGGCTGGCGGCCCAGAGGTGCGGCCTGCCGAATCAACCCCGGCTGGCCCAGTCCGCCGCATTGAGCCCCGGGAAGGGGCCGTCATCCCGTTCCAGCGCCTCCAGCCAACCGCGGGGCAGGCTGGTGCCCTGATCTAGCGCATCCAGCAACCGCCAGAAGCGATCCAGATGGCGATGGATGCGCTCCCGGGCCAACTCGGTGGTGGTGCCGGCCCGCAGGATGAAGCTCCAATCAGAACTCTGGGCCAGCAGCAGTTCCCGGCCCGCCTGGGTGAGCCAGCGGCGCTGTTCGGCGCTGGCCACCCCCCGATTCACCCGCCGCACCATGGCGCGGGAGGCCCGCTGCCACTCGGCCACCACCCAGGCGTTGGTGTCATTCAGCCAGTAGTCGTGGTAGCCGCCCTGACCCCAGCTCGAGGGGGATGGGCAGCACACCTGCAGGGCCTGATCACGGGCCAATACCCCGCGCAGGTGGGTGAACCGCACCCCGGCCGCCGGACCTCGCCGAAACAGCTCCGCCAGGAAGCGGGGCCCCTCGAACCACCAGTGGCCGAACAGTTCCGCATCAAAGGGAGCCACCAGCAGCGGCTCGCGGCCGATGGTGGTGGCCAGGCTTTCCAATTGGGCGGCCCGGCCCTCCAGGTAGGCCTGGGCATGCTCCCCCACCCGGGCGGCGGCCCGATCGGGGTCGTAGGGCTGCTTGCCATCGAGGGAGCTGGCCTGGGAAGTGACCCGGTGGAGCTTGAGGCCGAGGGGGCGGCGGCTGAGGATCCCGGCGGCTTGAAGGCGTTCCTCCGGCAGATCCCAGCCGAGATCGCGGTGGAATTCCCGGTAGGCCCCATCGCCGGGGTAGCCCTGGCTGGCGCTCCACACCGGCAGGGTCGAAGCGCTATCCCGCCCGAAGAAGGCCACCCCGCCCGGCGAACAGATCGGCGCGTAGACCCCGTAGCGCGGACGGGGCAGCGCGTGGAGCAGGCCGTGGCCATCCAGCAGGCTGTAACGAAGGCCGCACTGGGCCATGGCCTGGTCGAGGCCCTCGTAGTAGGCGCACTCAGGCAGCCAGATGCCCAGGGGCCGCTCGCCCAGCAACCGCTGGTGCTCCCGCACCGCCGTGATCAGCTGGGCGTGCACGGCCTCGGGGGTATCCCGCAGCAGGGGTAGGTAGCCGTGGGTGGCGGCGCAGGTGATCAGATCCACCACCCCGGCCTGCTGGAGGCTGCGGAAACGGAGCAACAGGTTGCCGTCCCAGGCCCGAAATTGCGCGATGACTCCCGCCAGCTGGGCATCGAGGGCGGCGGCGGCGGCGGCAAAGGGCGCGGCGGCCTCGGCAAGGAGCGCGCGGCGCTGCTCCAGCCAGGGAATGAAGCGTCGATTCAGGGCCCTGTCGCTGAGCAGGCTCAGCAGGGTTGGGGAAAGCCCGAGGGTGAGGCGGGGCTCGCTGTCGGGATTGGCCGCCGCCTCCTCCAGCACCTGGACAAGGGGGAGATAACACTCCTGCAGGGCCTGGAAGTACCAATCCTCCTCCAGCGACCCAGGCTCCCCCGAACGCACATAGGGAAGGTGGGCGTGGAGCACCAGGGCCAGATCACCTGCGGCCATGGCACTCCAGCGGTACTAGTGATTGTAGGCCTCCCTCTAGGCTCAGCCCCCGGTCAAAGGAGGGGATGGGCGCATGCGCAGGGTTCTGGCGGTGGATGGACACAGCATGTTCTATGCCCAACAGAAGGTGGGCTGGTTCTTCGATCCCCGCCGCTTGCTGGCCCTGGCCGCCGAAGGGGAGGGGGTGGAGCTCTCGAGTGCCTTCTGGTATGCGGGCCTGAAGGATCCCACCGACCAGCGCCCTTTCCGGGATGCCTTGACCGGCCTGGGTTACACCGTGCGCACCAAACCGCTGCGCGAATTGCCGGGCAGTGGCGGCGGGGGTGGTGGTGGCGGTCAGTG
>JBAXOO010000019.1:0-11004 GCA_037133235.1 Cyanobium sp. ELA507 | reverse complement strand
CCCTTGGAGTCCGGGCCTTTTGGCTGGATTCACCAAAGCCAACAGGGGCGAGATGGGGCCCAGCCGCATGGGAACGGGACCGGGGGCCGCCCTGGTGACACGCTGGGAGTCCGCCTCCACCCGCCCCTGGACCAGGAAACGCTGCTGTTTGATCCCGTGCCGCCCCAGGCAGACGCCCTGCGGACGGTGCTGGCCTTTCCGAGCACCTACGCGGTGGGCATCACCAGCCTGGGTTACCAGGTGGTGTGGGCGACCCTGGCGCAGCGGGCCGATGTGGACGTGCGGCGTCTGTTCACCGATCAAGGTGATCCTCCCCATGGCGGTGGCCATGGACGCCTCGATCTCTTCGGCCTTTCCCTGAGCTGGGAACTCGATGGCCCGGTGCTGCTGGATCTGCTGGAGCGCCAGCGAATCCCGCTCTGGAGCCACCAGCGGGGCGATAGCGATCCGATCGTGTTTGGCGGCGGACCGGTGCTCACCGCCAATCCCGAACCGCTGGCCCCCTTCCTCGATGCGGTGCTGCTAGGGGATGGGGAATTGCTGGTGCCGGCCTTCGTGGAGGCCCTGGGCCGCTGCCGCCAAGCACCGCGGGCCGAAAGGCTCCGCACCCTGGCCCGGGTGCCGGGGGTTTATGTGCCTGCCCTCCATGCCCCCCGCTACGACAGCGAGGGAAACCTGCTCGAGATCGTGCCGGTGGAAGCGGAGGTGCCCGCCACCGTGGCCAAGCAAACCTGGCGGGGGAACACCCTCAGCCATTCCAGCGTGATCACCCCGGCCGCAGCCTGGCCCTCCATCCACATGGTGGAAGTGGTGCGCAGCTGCCCGGAACTGTGCCGCTTCTGCCTGGCCAGCTACCTCACCCTGCCCTTCCGCACCCCCTCCCTCGACGACGGCCTGATCCCCGCGGTGGAGAAGGGGATGGCCGCCACCCAGCGCCTGGGCCTGCTCGGGGCCTCGGTCACCCAGCACCCCCAGTTTGACGAGCTGCTCCATTGGCTCGACCAGGACCGCTTCGATGGCATACGGCTGAGCGTGAGTTCGGTGCGGGCCGCCACCGTGACCCCCCAGCTCGGGCGGATCCTGGCCAAGCGGGGCAGCCGTTCCCTCACCATCGCCATCGAGAGCGGCAGCGATCGGATGCGCTCGGTGGTCAATAAAAAGCTCAGCCGTGAGGAAATCTTCGCAGCGGCGCACCATGCCAAGGAGGGGGGGCTGAGCGGCCTCAAGCTCTATGGCATGGCGGGACTGCCCAGTGAGGAGGAGGCCGATATCGAGGCCACCGCCGACCTGCTGCTGGCCCTGAAAAAGGCCACACCCGGCCTGCGGTTGTCGCTCGGCGTGAGCACCTTCGTTCCCAAGGCCCACACGCCCTTCCAGTGGGAAGGGGTGAGGCCGGAAGCGGAAGGGCGACTCAAACGGCTGGCCAAGCGGCTCAAGCCGAAGGGCATCGAACTGAGGCCGGAAAGCTATGGCTGGAGCGTGATCCAGGCCCTGATCTCCCGCAGCGACCGCCGCCTGGCGCCGGTGATCGCCGCCGCCCGGGGCGACCACGCCAGCCTGGGGGGCTGGAAACGGGCCTATCGCGCCGTGCTCAATGGCGAGGGAATCGATCCGGCAGCCGCGGCTTTGGGGCTTCCACCACCGCCCCCCTGGGGGGAGGTGGTGCATGGCAACTGGGGAGAAAACCAGGTGTTGCCCTGGCAGCACCTGGAAGGACCCTTGCCCCAAGCCACCCTCTGGAAACACCGCAGCGAAGCCGGCCTCAGCGCTTGAACGGCAAAACCCACCGCCCTGATCCTGCTCCGCCTGGCACCAAAAGAACCTTCAGGGCAGGGGCGTAACGCCCGGTGACTCAGGGACTAGGGGCACCGGGGCAGGGGCCACCGGGGGCCTCGCCATGCAAAAAATGCCGGCCAACAGCACCCAGCCGGCCACATTGATGCGGCTGTCATAGAAGGGCATGTCGGTGGCATGCAGGGTGACGAGCACGAAGGTGGAGGTCCACCAGGCCCGATCGAACAGCCGCCCCCTCAGCAGGGCCGCCCCCAGGCTCAACCCCAGCAGTCCCAGCACGAAGCCCACCAACAACACAGCCACCGGCAGTCCATGGCTCACGGCCAGGTCAATCGGCAGGTTGTGGGGATGGCCGTGCCAATGGCCGGTGCGGAGCGGATAGATCAAGCTGAAGGCGGCGGCCCCCCAGCCCAGCCAGGGCCGTTCAGCCACCAGCCCCAGGGCCACCTGCCACTGGGCCAGCCGGGTGATGGCCAGCGGTCGGTGGCCGGCGTAATGGAGATCGCTGAGGCGACCCCAGATCGCCTCGGGCACCAGGCTGCGGGCGGGGGCCTGCAACAGCTCCGGCACCCCCGCCACGCTGGCGGCGGCCACCACCAACAGCATGGCGATCAACAAGGGCAGCAACCATCGCCAGGAGAGGGGCCCCACCACCAGGGGCAGGGCCAAGACCAGGGCTCCCCAGGCATTGCGGGAATCGGTGAGGAAGACCGCCGTCACTAGGGAAACCGCGAGCAGAAGCACTACTGCCCGCCGCAAGCGATTGAGACCGGGCTGGAGCAGGGCCGCCAGCAGCAGCGGCCAGGCCAGCACCAACCAGGAGCCGGCGATGTTGGCGTAATCAAACAACCCGGCCAGGCGACCCGGCGGGTTACCCCCCGGATGGAGATGCCAGATCACCATGCCGCCCAGGGCCTGAAACGGCCCCTGCCAACCCCACCAGAGCTGGCCCAGGCCGGTGAGGATCACTGGCACCGTGGCTGCCACCAACATCAAGGCGGCCCGTCGCCGGGCAGCCACGGTGGCCAGGTAGGGCTGAAAACCCCAGAAGCCCCAGAAGAAGGGCAGCCAGTTGCCCAGGCCCACCCAGGCCAGCCAGCCGCTGTAGGCAACGAAACAGCCCAGCACCATCAGGGCGGCGATCAGCAGCAGGAGCCGGTGGGCGGGATCGGCCAGAGTGGAGCGGCGACCCCGACTGCCGAGCAAGAGGGCCACGAAGAGGAAGATGCCCCCCAAGAGGGCACTGGCCGCCAGCAGCAGCAGCCCGATCTGGAAACAGCGCCAGCCCAGGGGAGTGGCCCCCTCCGGCCGATCGGCGTGCAGCCGAGCATCGATGGCGGCAAAGCGGATCCCGGTCAGGAGTGGCCACGCAAGGCGTCAGTCACGATGGCACCGCACCGGCCCCTTGCCCAAGCCGCTGAACCAGCCCGGGGAGGAAACCGCTCAGGCAAACACCGCCGTGCGACCGCGATACACCATCACTTGGCGCCGCAGCACCAGCCTCAGGGCCCGAGCCAGGGCCAGGCGCTCGGTGTCCCGGCCCAGCCGGATCAGATCCTCCACCTCGTCACGATGGCTTACCGCCATGGTGGCCTGCTCGATGATCGGCCCTCCATCGAGTTCCTCGGTGACGAAATGGGCCGTGGCGCCGATCAACTTCACGCCCCGCTCCCAGGCCCGGTGGTAGGGCTGGGCACCCTGGAAGGCGGGCAGGAAGGAATGGTGGATATTGATCACCGCCCCGAAGTGCTCCAGAAAACGGGGACTCAGCACCTGCATGTATTTGGCGAGCACCACCAGTTCGATGCGGTGATCGGCCAGCAATGCCAACTGGGCCTCCTCCGCCTCTGCTCGGCTGGCGGCCGTGATCGGCTGGTGCACGAAGGGCACGCCGAACTGGGCCGTCTGCTCCCGCAGATCGGGGTGGTTGCTCACCACCAGCGCCACCTCCATCGGCAGCTCCCCGGAGCGGGTTCGCCAGAGCAGATCCACCAGACAATGGTCCTGACGGCTCACGAAGATGGCCACCCTGGGGATGGCATCGGAAAAATGCAGCTGACCCTCACCGCCGAGCCGGGCCACCAGGGCCTCGGTGGCAGGGGCGATCGCCTCCCGGGGGAGGCCAAAACCCTCGAGACTCCATTCGATCCGACTGAGAAACAGGCCGGCACCGGCATCGGTGTGGTGGTCGGCATGGCGGATATTGCCGCCATTGGCGGCCACCCAGCCTGAAAGCTCGCTCACCAGGCCGGGGCGATCGGGACAAATCACCTGCAAGATCGCCGTTGAGGAAGCCATCACAACTGCGGCCGCTAGGGCCTCACCACCTGGGCATTGTGGCCACCCCTGCAAAACCAGCCGGTGGCCACCGGCTGTTGCAACGGGCTACGGAGCGATGACCCTGGCCGGTGGGCCTGGGTACAGTCGCGGCACTGACCTGATCCGTTCCATGGTTGCCCCCTCCAGCCTGGCCACCGCGCAACCAGCCGCCCATCCCGGGGCGCCAAGCCGGCTCGGAACCGATGGCATCGGCCTGCTGCGCCGTCTCGCCACCCTGGTGCTGGCCTTGGTGCTGAGCGTTTCGGTGGTGGCCTGCAGCGGCAACCGGGCGAGCACCCCATCCACCCTGTCGCCGGAAGCGATCAGCGCGATCACCCGCCAGGCCGAGGGGTTCCTTGCCGCCCGCGACCGGCTGCCCGAACTGGCCAACCTGGTCAACACCCGCAACTGGGTCTTCACCCGCAACCTGATCCACGGCCCCATGCAGGAGGTGGGCCGGGAGATGCTCTACATCAATAAGCTCCTGCTTCCCGCTGACCGCCCCCTGGCCGAACAGCGCACCACCACCCTGAAGACCGCCCTGGCCGACCTCGATGAGGCAGCTCGCCTCCAGGACGGGGAAGCCCTGCGCAGGGCCTACATCAAGGTGGCCAGTGGCTTCGGGCTCTACGCCCAGGTGCTGCCCGATCCGGTGAAGGAAGCCCTCAAGCAGGTCTGATCAGCCCCAGCGCCGCAGCTTTGCCCCGAGTTCGGCAGCATCAAGCACCGATCGGAACCTGCTGATGCAAGGCCGTTCTGTGGTGGTTGTGGGGGGAGGTTTGGTCGGCCTTGCCACGGCCTGGTGGCTGCAGACCCATGGCCATCAGGTGCTCCTTGTCGACCCACTGGACGACAGCTGCGGCGATGGTTCTCTGAATGGCAGCCAGGCCGCCCTGGGGGTGCTCATGGCCCAGGTGTTCCACCGGAGTCGGGGCCGGGCCTGGCGGCTGCGGTTGCAGAGCCTGGCACTGTGGCAGCGCTGGCGCCTGGACCTGGAGAGCCGCGGCCACGCCGTGGCCTGGCGGCCTGGGCTGCTGCTGCTCGCCGCCGACCACCAGGAGCTGGAGCGCCAGCGGCTGCTGGCTGCCGACCCCCAACGCCAGGGGCTGCCGCTCGCAATCTGGAGCCGCGACGAGCTGGCCAGCCACAGTCCCGAATTACCGACCGGAGTCGGGGGCCTGTACTCCGCAGCCGATGGGCAGCTCGATCCCCAAACGGCGATCAGGGCCCTCCAGGCCGATGGCTTGGCCGCCGGAATGATCCGCCGCACCACGCGAGCCCTGGCCCTCGAGCCGAAGGGAGAGGGTTGGCGGGTTCTGCTGGAGTCGGGGGGAGCGGTGGAAGCCGAATGGCTGTTGCTCTGTGCTGGCCTGGAATCGCTTTCCCTCCTCGAGCCGCTAGGGGTGGTGAAAGCGATGGAGCCAGTGCTTGGTCAGGCCCTGGAACTGGAATGGGCGGAGGCAGCCGATCCAACCTCTGGAGCACGGCCCGCCCCAGACTGGAGTTGGCCTGGCGCGGTGGTGAGAGGGGGAATCAATCTGGTGCCCCGTCCCGATCTGCCCGGCGGTCGCCGTTTCTGGCTGGGGGCAACGCTCGAACCCGGAATCCAGGCCAACCCCTTGGCCCTGGACGCCCTAAGGAAGCTGGCTGGTGGAGCTCCCCCTTGGCTGGCCGCAGCCCAGGAGCTTCGCCGCTGGCAGGGGCTGCGCTGCAGGCCGGTCGGACAGCCCGCACCGGTGCTGGAGGAAGTGGCGCCGCGGCTGTTGCTGATCAGTGGGCACTACCGCAATGGGGTGCTGCTGGCGCCCGCCAGTGCGGACTGGGCACGGCAATGGATCGACGCCAGACCAAAAGGCTGAGAGGTCCCCAAGGCAACCACAAGGGGGACCAGCCTCAGGGGCTCGCAGGCAGGGATTCGCCAGACGCCCCCTGCAGAGAAACGATCACCTCCTGGAGGCCCTCCGCCTCGGAAACAGGCGCGTAAAGGGAAACGTTGCTGTGCAACCAGAGGTAATCGGCGCCGCCGAGGTTTTGCACAGCCCACAGGGCCTGCATGGCGCGGATGTCATCCTGCGGCTCCGGACCGGGCGGTCTCCAGATCAAGGTCCAAGGATTACCCCCATCGATGAGGGTGATCAGACGCAAGTCATTGTTGAACGCCGCAATCAGCGGCACAACCTTGTAGGTGTCACCGTGCCATCGACGATCTTCGGAAGCAGTGCAGCGCCAGCGAAGGTCATAGCACTCCTCCTGATCCCGGCAGGTTGAATAGACGTCGCAAGGGATCGTGTCGTCGATGGCGATCACCGTGCCGGCATGGCTATGGCGAAGGGCATGGAGAATATCGCGATAGGTTTGCTCAAAGGTGTGCAAGCCATCAACAAAGATCAGGTCGTAGCGGATGGAAGGATCAAGAACGTGAAAAAATTCATCACTCGTGCATTCATGAAATTGCCTCCCTTCTTTGTTTTGCTGACTGCGCCAGTCGAACCTGAACAATGGATCGACACCAGTGCGGCTCGCCACATCCACATGCAAAAAGGTTTCTCCCTCAAAGACCCCGATTTCCAGATAGGAACGGCAGCCCAAGGCGGATGCCAGATGGTTTAAACGACGAACGGAAAAGTGCTCAGAAGGATCCAAAAGTCAGCAGAATTAAGTAGCCTCAAGGGCCTGTCAAAACCCAACCTAGGTCGGTGGCCTGCCGTTCCGCCATCCTCCAACCCAAAGGGAGCCACAACGACAACAAAAAGCCCCCCTTTCGGGGGGCCTTGAAGCAACTGGGCGGAAACCGGCCACGCCCGGCCCAAGGGCTCACTTGCTTTCCGTGAACTCGGCATCGATCACGTCATCGGCGGAGCTGCCGGCACCGGAGGCACCGTTGCCGTTGCCGCCGGGGGCCGCACCGGCGGCGCCATCGGCCCCAGCCTGCTGGTACACGGAGGCACCGGCGGCGTAGAGAGCCTGCTGCAACTGCTCAAGGGTGGCCTTGATGGCGGCGGTGTCGTCCTTCTCCATGGCCTGCTTGAGGTCGGCGGTGAAGCCCTCCACCTTGGCCTTGTCGTCGACACCCACCTTGTCGCCGAGTTCGCCGAGCTGCTTTTCGGCCTGGTAAATCAGGGTTTCAGCCTGGTTTTTCAGGTCGATCTTCTCGCGCTTCTCCTTATCGACCGCGGCGTTGGACTCGGCATCTTTCACCATGCGGTCCACCTCGTTGTCAGAGAGGGTGGAGGCTCCGGTGATCGAGATGCTCTGCTCCTTGCCGCTGCCCTTGTCTTTGGCAGTCACGCTCAGGATGCCGTTGGCGTCGATGTCGAAGGTGACTTCGATCTGGGGCACACCCCGGGGGGACGGGGGAATGCCATCAAGGCGGAAGGTGCCGAGCGACTTGTTGTCGCTAGCCATCTCGCGCTCACCCTGCAGCACGTGGATCTCCACGTTGGTCTGACCATCCACGGCGGTGGAGTAGGTCTCCGCTTTTTTGGTGGGGATGGTGGTGTTGCGGGTGATCATCTTGGTCATCACGCCGCCGAGGGTCTCCACGCCGAGGGACAGCGGGGTGACATCCAGCAGCAGGATGTCCTTCACCTCACCGGCCAGCACACCACCCTGAATGGCGGCGCCCACGGCCACCACCTCATCGGGGTTCACCGTTTGGTTGGGGTCCTTGCCGGTGACACGCTTGACCAGCTCCAGCACCGCCGGAATGCGGGTGGAACCACCCACCATCACGATCTCGTCGAGCTCGCTGGTGGAGAGCTTGGCGTCCTTGAGGGCCTGCTCCACCGGCACCCGACAGCGATCAATCAGTTTGGAAGCCAGCTCCTCGAACTTGGCCCGGGTGAGGGTGAGGTCGAGGTGCTTGGGGCCCTCGGGCGTGGCCGTGATGAACGGCAGGTTGATCTCGCTCTGGGTGGCGCTGGACAGCTCGATCTTGGCCTTCTCAGCCGCCTCGGTGAGGCGCTGCAGGGCCTGCTTGTCCTGGCGGAGGTCGATGCCCTCGTTGGCCTTGAAGCTGTCGGCCAGGTAATCGACGATCACCTTGTCGAAGTCGTCGCCGCCGAGGTGGGTGTCACCGGAAGTGGAGAGCACCTCGAACACACCGTCGCCCACCTCGAGCACCGAAACGTCGAAGGTGCCGCCACCTAGGTCGAAGACCAAGATGCGCTCGTTGCTCTTGCGGTCGAGGCCGTAGGCCAGGGCAGCCGCGGTGGGCTCGTTGATGATGCGCAGCACCTCAAGGCCGGCAATCTTGCCGGCATCTTTGGTGGCCTGGCGCTGGGAGTCGTTGAAGTAGGCGGGCACGGTGATCACCGCCTGGGTGACGGTCTCCCCGAGGTATTTGCCGGCGTCTTCGGCCAACTTGCGCAGCACCTCAGCCGAGATCTCCTCGGGGGCGAACTGCTTGTTGAGCACCGGGGACTTGATCTTCACATTGGCGCCGGCCTTCTCCACCGTGTAGCTCACCTCCTTCGACTCTTCGTTGACCTCATCGACCCGCCGGCCGATGAAGCGCTTCACCGAATAGAAGGTGTTCTCGGGGTTCATGACCGCCTGGCGCTTGGCGATCTGCCCCACCAGCTTGTCCTGGTTCTTGGTGTAGGCCACCACCGAGGGGGTCGTGCGGAACCCTTCGGCGTTGGCGATCACCGTGGGCTTGCCGCCCTCCATCACGGCGACGCAGCTGTTCGTGGTGCCGAGGTCAATACCGACGACCTTTCCCATGGATAACCACCTCCTGGAGTGGATGAAAATCGGACTGAGCCCATCTTCAGCAGGGCCCCACCCCTGCGGCGAGGCGTGGTTCCCGAACCGCAGGCGGGACGGTCGCCGCCCAGAACCCAGTGCCCACCTATGGTTCCAGGGAGCCTGATGGCTTCGGAGCCCAATCGCCCCGGCTCCGCCACCACCCGATCCTGCCGCCATGTCCGCCGCCAAGCCCGGCCCGATTTCCGGCACGACCGGTTTGATGGGTCTGCTGGGTAACCCGATCCGCCATTCCCTCTCGCCCACCATCCACAACGCCGCGTTGCAGGCCCTTGGGATCGACTGGGTGTACCTGGCCCTCCCCGTTGAAGCGGCCGAGCTGGCGGGGGTGATGCGGGCCCTGGAGGCCCTCGATTGCCACGGCCTCAGCGTGACCCTGCCCCACAAGCGGGCGGTGGCGGCCCTGGTGGCCGAGCGCAGCCCCCTGGCGGAACGGCTGGGGGCTGTGAACACCCTGGTGCGGCGTCAGGCCGGGGGCTGGCTGGGCACCAACACCGATGTGGAGGGCTTCATGGCCCCCCTGCGGGCCAACGATTGGCAGGGACGGCGGGCGGTGGTGCTGGGCTGCGGTGGCAGTGCCCTGGCGGTGGTGGCGGGACTGGAGGTGCTGGGTTTTGCCAGCATCCAGGTGGCGGGGCGTGATCCGGCCAAGTTGGAAGCCTTCTGCAGCGGCTGCCGGAGCTGGCTGCCCCAGCTGGAATCCCTCGCCTGGATCGGGGAAGGGAGCCAGGATGGGGCCGCAGCAGACCCACTGGCGGCGGCCCTGGCCAGCGCCGACCTGGTGGTCAACACCACCCCGGTGGGCATGGCCAACGGCCAGGATCCAACGGCGGCCAGCCGCTGCCCGCTCGGAGCGGCGGCCCTGGATCGGTTGCCCCAGGGCTGCACGGTCTACGACCTGATCTACACCCCCCAGCCCACGGCCTTACTGAAGGCAGCCCGGGCCCGGGGTTGCCGCAGCATCGATGGGCTGGAGATGCTGGTGCAGCAGGGGGCGGCCGCCCTGACTCTCTGGACCGGGCGCGAAACCATACCGGTGGACGTGATGCGAGGGGCGGCCCTGAAGGCGCTGGAAGCCCCGTAGCCTGAGCTCTGCCCCTTGGCACCGTCCCCGGAACCCCATCCCCATGCAGGATTCCCCGATCTGGCAACGGCTCCTGGCGGCCCTCGCCTATCTGCTCCCTTGGAGCGATGCCATCCCCTTCGGGCAGGCCCTGTTTGGCCCCTTGCCCTGGCTGCGCTGGCTCACCCTGCCTGCCCTACCGGTGGTGCAGCTGCAGGAGGCCATTCCGCTCGGCAGCCTGGTGCTGTTCATGCTGCTCTTCCTGGCGGTGGTGCGGAACCCCCAGGTGCCCTATCTGATCCGTTTCAACGTGCTGCAGGCGATCCTGCTCGACATCGTGCTGGTGCTGCTCAGCCTGGCCTTCAACATCCTGCTGGGGCCCTTGGGCGGCAGCCTGGGCTTCCTGGTGCGCACCCTCCAGAACACCGTGTTCCTGGGGGCCTTGCTGCTGGTGCTGTTTGCCGTGGTGCAAAACCTGCGGGGCAAGGAGGCCGACATTCCAACGGTCTCGGAAGCGGTGCGGATGCAGCTGTTCTAATTCCCCCAGGAAAGGGCGGGGCGCTGCGATAGGTTGGCGAATCCGTCGTTGGCGGGCCCAGTGCCCGGCAGCCGCTGCCCTTTCCTTGAGGCGACCATGACGCAGCCCTACTACGAAACCATGTACATCCTTCGTCCGGACATCCCGGAGGAAGAGGTGGAAACCCACGTGACCAAGTACCGCGACCTCGTGATCGAGGCCGGCGGCGAGGTGCTCGATAACCAGATGCGTGGCAAGCGCCGCCTGGCCTATCCGATCGCCAAGCACCGTGAAGGCATCTACGTGCAGCTCAACCACAATGGCGACGGCCAGCAGGTGGCTCCTTTGGAGCGGGCGATGCGGCTTTCCGAGGATGTGATCCGCTACCTCACCGTCAAGCAGGACGGCCCCATGCCCGCCCCCCGCACCCTGCCGGGGAGCAGCAGCGAGACGGCCGCCCCCACCGAAGCGGCAGCGGCGCCGGCCAGCTGAGCCTGAAACGGCCCACCAGGGCCGGCACGTTGATCCGGTGGAGGTCCTGAAC